>JANXAC010000020.1 GCA_025061835.1 Spirochaetota bacterium | reverse complement strand
TTGTCAGTATCTGGAACTATTTAACGATACTTCCAACAGTGTGGATTTGAGAAATTTCAAAATCTTCGTCCAAGGCTACGAGATAAGGATTACAAACCTACACACTTCAGAGTTTGAAACACACGGTATCACAAATTCCTTCATCCTACAACCCCAACAGGTAGCAGTAATACTCCCAAATTCATACTCACTTTCTTCAAAACCCTTCTTCTTCACAACGAATACACTAATTCTCTCTTCATCTACGAAGTATCTAGGAGGTAATATTCCCCTAAACAAAGATATTGTAAGTTCAATAAAATTGTTATCCAACAACGAAGTAGTTGATCAAGTAAATCCAACAACTCAATACGATAATGTGATATCTTTTGAAAGAGTAGAAAACAATTTCATACCAACTCAAACTCCATCCTTCGGTTTTGTAAGAAACCAAAAACATATTTGGTTCTCAAAATATCTTTATTCTCCAAACGAATACATAGACGTTTTCCTGAGGTTAAATACAAACTCCAGCTTCGTTCAAGTAGAGTTGATTGATAATCAAAACCTACAACTCACAAAAGTTCAAGACGATGTATTTAGAGGTTTAATCACTCCCAAAACGAACGGTAGTAAAGTAATCGTGAGATTTGAAGACGTTGTTTCCAGCGTAAGAGTTATTGACCTGTTTGATACCAACTCAATCTTTTTTGAGAATTTGCTCATAAACGAAGTATGTTTCCTACCTACTAAGAGATGGCTTGACCACTTACTCGGTTACGAAGCAAGTGGCAAAGGTAGAGAGATTGATAAATACTTTGAAATACTAAACACAACTTCAGAAACAATACAGATAACCAGTATGTATATTCACTGCCTCTCTAGAGAAAACGAAATATACACACCATTAGGTAGGGAAGTCTATTACTCCTCAAAGCGAGGTATTGTAAGTAATATCACATACATACTACCCTACGAATACTTAATTGCAACGACCCCGAATATAACGAGTAATATGTTGTTTACCTTGAAAGATGGTCATCCTTACAAAGGAGGAAGAATAATACATTTTATTGAAGATAGGAGTCTAAAACTTGTTCCATTTGTTCATTCAAACTACTATATATTTCAAGGAAAGCCAACTGCAAGTGTGCTACCAAACGGTCTTAAGAGCAGTATCGGTGGAAGAGTATTAAACTGGAGTGAAACCCCCGGAAGGTATAACGGATTTAGAACTCCTACGATAATACTTGATGGCAAATACAAAGTAGTAGGCTCAAAATTAAAGATAATAATAGTTGATGAAACACTGGACACAACAACTCCTATAAGGATAATAACAAGAAACTCAAGGATCACAAGAAGTATAGTGCTAACCAATACAGGTTTGTATTACTACGGAGAACTAACAATATCAACAAACCATTTTGACAGTATTTATGTCTCCGAAAGTGACGAAGTAATGATAGAGTATAGCAAGAGTGGAGAGATATTCTCTGAGACATTTTTTGTAATTCCCCATAACTCAAAAGAAATATCAACCAGAGACGAGGTTATTATTGAGAAATCTATTCTGAAGTATGGAGACAAGATAAGGTTTATAAACGTCAGAAGAACTGATACTATAACATTCTTTGATAGAAACGGAAACTTCATAAGGTTGCTTAAGCCCGAAAGCGAAGGAGTGTATGAAATCAGTTCTACATCACTAGTAAAAAACAATCTCTACTTCATAGTAGTTGAGAGAGGTAATAAAAAACAGTTTTACAAGTTAGTTCTACTTGACTAGTCGTTAAGAACAGCATCACACCAACTTATCACATCATTTCTTAATCTCACGAATTCTTCAAAAGTTATAGGCAACTTGACTATGTCAAAAAACCTATCATCAAAACCTATACCCTCAACGACTCTGATCACATCCTCAACCTCAACTAGGTAAGATAGATAATCCTTGATAGGGACATTTATCTTAACAGTGTTTTCTAACAAGTTAGCAAGATATGACAGAGGCTTTGCGATAGGTATTTCCTGAAATGACATGTGGTTCTGAATATACAACTTATCAAGTATTAGTTCTATCTCAAGTAGGTTGCCTCTACCTTTTTTTAAGTCGTTTATGTTTTGAAATGTCCTGATTACCTTGTGTATGTATGAATTCAGAGATTGCATTTCTATACTTCTAATACTTTTTTTAAGTTTCTCCAGTATGACTTCTCTAACTTCTTCGGAGAGTTTCTCGTTTGCACATATAGGTCTTGACTTAAGGTATGCTATAGTTTTCCATATATCAAACTCGGTATCTTTGAGAGTGTTTAGTGACAAGATGAAACTACCTTTGTGAGCCCCTTCAACGAGCCTCGTATCTATTTCAAAGACTGTATTCAAGTCGTTATGAAACTTAAGAAGCAAATCTCTAATCTCGTAAAACTTATCCGAATGACTATGATAAGGTAAGATATAAACAACATCTACATCCGAAAAGAATGTTATCTTTCTATTGGCAAGCCTACCAAGAGATAGGATACATACTTCCCCATCAAGTCTTGCGGAGAGTTCGTAGAATATCTTATCGTAGAGCGATGATAATATCTCTTTGGTTCTGAGTGCATCTATAAACCTATTTATTCGTAGAAATCCGAGCCCCGTTATGAATACCTCCCAAACTTCTCTGACAGTATCTCTATACCTTGAGTCGCTGAATGAAATTTTATTTATGAAAACTTGAGTTATGTAATCAATAAACGCATTTGTATCCATCATACCATCCCATATCCAGTTTCGTTTTCTTAATATGTTGATAAAAACATCCTTGAGTAGAGACACATTGTAAATGAAGTTTATATTTCTCTCGTCTGTGAAGAACTGTATTGATATAGGTAGGTTTTGCGTTGCTTCAAGGATATAGTAGATGTTAGACAATGACCTATCTGGTAGTGGCGACCTTGAGATAGCCCTCAACAGGTTCCTAAACCCTATACTCGTCTCAACACCACCTCTGAATGATGATGCTATCATACTCTCAAGGAACGAGAATGCTCTTGTTGTATCCTTAAGACCAAACGAACTGAGTAATTCTTTAACCTCACTCTCTTCGGAGTTATAGAGTATAAAGATACCTTCCTCGCCCATTTTGACATCAAGTAGTTTCTCGAATATGTATCCTTTGACTTTTATTACCTCACTCTTCATACGCTTGACGGTTTTAAGCAATTCTACATCCTCATCACCTCTAACCTTTTCACGAGATGAATGTAAGAGTCTGTAAAGTCCTATCATTCTTTCTTTATTACTAGTCGGCAATGAAAAGTCCTGAAGGTTTGCGTAAAGTTGGATATAATTCTCTAGCCTTCTAAATGTTCTGTATGCCTCATCTAACACTCTTCTTGTATCTTTGTCTATCACCTTAAGGTTTTCAAGTCTCTCAAGCGCTAATAGAGTATTTGAAACTCTTAAGCTATCTTCTTTTGTTCCAAATATGAGTTGTAATAGTTGGATTATGAATTCAATATCTCTTATTCCTCCAGTAGATTTCTTAAGGTCATTCTCTGAACCTTTTATTTTCTGCTTGATACCTAGTATCTCTGCTATCTGTGTATCTGTTGGTGTTGTTGAGAATACTATCTTCTTGAGATTGTCTATAAATCTTCTTCCAAGTTTTTCCCCTCCTGCTGAAAACCTAGCCCTTATAAGCATCTGTATTTCCCAAGCCTGTGCTCTTTCAGTGTAGTAGTTGTAATAGCTTTCCTCTTTTCTCACCAAAGCACCAAACTCTCCATCAGGTCTAAGTCTTGTATCAACGCGGTATATGAATTCACCCCCGACGCTAGAAGAAAGGTCATATATAAGTTCCCTAGCCAGTTTATCAAAAAACTCGCTATTCTCATAACCTTTATCTGTCTTGCCATCATCACCATATACGAACATAAGGTCAACATCAGAACTGTAGTTAATCTCCATACCCCCCAACTTTCCAAGAGACAAAACCGAAAATTCAGACGAAGGAACACCATACCTTTTAGTCAGTTCTTTATAGTTGAAGTCCAAAACCGCTTCAATCACAGCATCAGCAATCAGAGACAATCTCTCTAAACTTTCCTCAAACCCTATCAAACCTATTATCTCTTGAAGAACTATTCTAAAAAACTCTCTTTTCCTTAACTTCTTAAGACCTCTCAGAAACTCATTCTTATCATTTTCAGAAAGGAACGAGGTAATTTGTTCTCTGAAACTATGGATATCAAACTTTTTTTCGTAATTCTCAAGCAACCATTTAAGCAACCCAAAGTCCTCTAGAACAGAATTCCGTAGATACTGACTATAGCCAAGTATGTTTGAAAGAACTACTAAGTATTCCTTTCTACCTAAAAGTTCCTCAATATAACTTTTACTATCAAGATACCTACTTAAAAGTAAATTCAACGCTTCAGTAGCATATCTAGGAACGGGTGAGTATGTTTCAAGAACTTCCATTATTTGATCACTCAACATAGAACATCTAGCAGGAATTATAACAAATAGTACTCGCAAAAACACAGAAAATATAGTTGCAAATTTGGAACTTTTAAGTTGAGAAGGTTTTAGACATTTCTTTAAAATTTACTCAAGATCTGGAGGTTTGGTTGAATGGCTAATATAAAATCAAACGAGAAGAGAGCTAGACAAAGTATCAAACGCTATCAAAGGAATAGGATGTGGAAGGAGAAGGTCAAGAATACTAAAAAAAGAATAGCAAAATATGTATTATCCGGCAATATTGACAAAGCTGAACTCAAAAAAATGTTGCTTGAATTTCAATCTATTGTTGACAAAACTTACACCAAGGGTGTGTTTAAGAAAAACAAAGTTTCAAGGCTTAAGTCAAGAATGTATAATTTCATATCCAAACATGTTGATTTGAAGAGTTTATCCTAATTCCTCTCGGGGCGTAGCTCAGATGGTTAGAGCGCATGCCTTGGGAGCATGAGGTCCCCGGTTCAAGTCCGGGCGCCCCGAATACTTAAGAACTTTCTTTCAACCTAAAAATCAATCTAATCTTTCCTTTGAAACCAACTACTCTAGTAGCACTACCTGTGTATATTGGAATCGTTGTCTTTGAATCAATTTCAGTAATGTTTTCTGTTAGAGTAAAATCATCAACTCTACTTTGGCTTCTCATCTTAATATCTCCAACAACTATATCCCTATTCTTTAGTTCAAGAGATAATATACTACTAAAGCTATCCAAACTGAATGTTCTTCCTGAAACTGGAGTAATCACAGATACATTACTAACTTCATTCCTAACAGTAGTATCACCAAAAGATAGGTCAAACTCCCTATAGCTCATCTCGTTAGTCGTGTCCAATTCAGGTAGTCGCGGAATGAGAACATCCAAAAGAATAGATAAGTAGCTATCACTCAAAACATCCTTCCTCCCTTTGGATGTCATGTAGAATGAAACAATAAAGTTAGTTTGAGATAATAATCTATTTACCTCCTGTTCAAAACCTAAAGATGATTTAAGGTCAATCTTTTCAATTCTCATCGTATACAACTTACCCCTTTCAGTCTCGCTAACAGTCAGTATCACATCGGATGTTAGTTTGACTTTTCCTGAAAAGGAAATCAGAAAATAAGAAAATATACCCTCACCATCAATGTTAAGAGAGTAGTTATATGTTCTATTCGGAATATAGTTATATTCAAACCTTAATTCTTCTTTTCTAGTAGGAGCACATGAAAGCAATATAAAAAGCCCTATTACTACGACAATTACTCTACTCATACCATCTATTATGTAGGGATAATAACCGATGTAGCAATGTTAGAAAACAAAATTGAATTAATGTTTTAGTTTTTTTGATAATTTGTCAGAGTATTATGATATGAAAATCCTACTCGTATTTCTGATGCTATTACCATCTCTAGTATCCTACCCAGACCAGACTAACTCAAATATTCAAACTAACTTAAGAACTAACACAACCACAAATACTAATACTACCACAAATACTTTAGTCCAAACCAACACAACATCAAGATTACCGAGATTGATATTCTCAAGGAGCGACATTATTGACGCTAGTAAGGTTGACCTAAACAAGTATGTTTTCGTAAGTAAGTTTGATGGAATAGATGTTTCTTCTGAATCGAATGTTACAATCATAAATTTCAAAGGAGGAGTTAAACTATCCTATCAAGACAAAAAACTCAGGTGTAATAGTCTTACAGTGTTCATAGTAGATAACGAGGTAAGAGAAGTTATTGGAGAAGGTGATGTTAAATTCGTAAGTGGGAAAGACTTATTTGAAGGAGAGAAATTTTTTTACGATATAAAGAGTGGCAAAATATCATTATACGAAGCTAGAACCAGACTTGATGACCAATACTATTATGCCGACATAATGAAACAATTAGACAATGATAGGTTTTTTTTTGAGAATGTTTACTTCACTAAAAGTGATCTACGCTTTCCTACCTACAGGGTCAACGCCTATAGGGCTTGGTATTATAGAGGAGATCATCTTCTTACATTGAACAACTCCTACATTGTAGGACAGGGCGCTTTTCTATACTTCCCAACTTTCTACGAACTTCAACGATATACTGACATACTGACTGACTTTGGTGTTGAGAGAACCATAGGGCTTTATGTTCAGAACACCTTCTATCCAAGAAGATGGTTTGGAGAAAGATTCTTACCCAGACTTAAGATTAAATTTGACCACTACGAGAGGTTAGGAGAATACCTAGGATTCGAAGTTCCAAGTATTACTCTCATATCAAATCTAACTATAAGTGCGATTGTTGACTTTGAGTATGATAAGAAATACGAATACACTGGCAAATATATTGTAAATTATATAGACCAGTATGGTAAAAACGACTTTAGAGAATATAGGACATTTGGATGGCATTATAACCTTAGGTTCAACTATACTGCTGCTGGAACTTCCGCAAGTTTCACTACCGAGGACTTAAATGATCCTTTTCTACCATACAAGTTCTCCTCAAGAAGAGAAAAATTTGATATTCGTAAGTTCGTATTCCCGAACGAAAATATATTCTGGTCTCCACCAGGACCGAAACAAAACATCACAAGGTCATTAAGAGCATCATATCAGTATGGAATATCATCATTTAGCCTAGGTTTGGATTGGGTCTATCAGTTAAGAAGTGGTTATAGTCTCACCAATACAAACAGTTTTGGTGTTGTTATAATTGAGAATAAAACCAACAAGTATGCAAATGACTACTACCGATACGACTTACAGAGGTTGTCAGGTCCTTACATATCTTACTCAGCAAGTCTTGGGAACATAATCTCTCTAACATACGAAGAGAAAATAACAAATGTCTCAACGAACACCAATGTTCCTACCACTCAACCAATAAGAAAATATTCAACAAATGGGACAATTATCAACAGAAGTTCATTTGAAATAGACTTGTTAAGAATCACAACCAACTACATAACGAACATTAATACCAATATAGTTGAACAAAAAGATACTAACACTAACCTAATACAAACTAATATCCTTACAAACATAATTACAGTTATATCTACTAACCTGTCTGTTGACACCAATCGCCTACTACCTAGACCTCAAACAAACCTTACAACAACTAACCTAGCAACAAACAACTTACCACCAACCAACCTAGCGACAACTAACCGAACAACTAATATAAACTTTTCAACGAATGTTCAGACCTTCAAGTGGCTTCAGTTGAATGTTTCACCTTCTGCTAACATTTCAATCACTCCGAACTCTGTTTATAGAATTGAGGATGGGACACCGATTGAAGATACATTTAACCATAGGGAAAGCATAGGAGTGTCTAGTTCTTTAGGACTGCTTGATAACATCATTTCAATTGCTTCTTCTCTAGGAATACAGAATAATAGTATATGGACTAGAACTGACAACCCTATAAGAAAGAAGCAAGACGACCTTAACTCACTAGCAACACTTAATCTAGGTAACTCTATGAGCATTGGTAGAGTGCTTTTTGGAGATACCCTGTTGTTAGTAGACCCCAGAGTTTCAGTATCACATAACATTTCTTACAGACTTACAAGACCAAAACTCCTTTCCCCAGATGAGGACCCTTACATTGACGATATAACATCTCACGGAGTTGGAGTTGGTGCTTCTTTAAGACTACTGAACTTGAGTTTGCTTTCAAACGCAATACTAAACTTTTTCGGTTTCTCATCTATCGTAGCATCCTCAGGAATATCATACAACCTACTCTTCCTTAAGAGTGAAATTAAATATAGAGATGACAAAACCTACTGGACGAATAAAATCTCAAACCCGATAACAATAAATATATCTTTTGGACCACTCCTAAGCTACAGAGTTTCTTACAGGATAATGCTATCAAACGATAATGTTGTGTTTGATCCAGTAGGTTCAGGCTTTTCAGGTGGTCTCTCTTTCAAGGATCTAGTTATAGGCTTTCTTGTAGAACGCATAACTTACATCAACATAGGTTATGGATTGAACTTTGATTACAAAAACCCTATAAACAACATATTCAGTCTATCCTTCTCCGTTGGCGGCATAATAGACGAAAACTGGAGTTTTGCTTTGTCCACTAGTGTTGTTAATAACAAAATCTACAGATATGTTCCTGAATATGCTCAAAGGTATAATGTTCCATCTGTAAGTTTGGTTCAGGATATACTTGACGCCATTAACATATTTGATATAAACGCTCTGAGAAGAACACTCTTTAAGAACACTGGTGTAACGGTATCTATAACACGAGACTTGTATGACTGGACCGCGTCATTGAGCGGTGGGATAAGGTTGTATAAGGATGAAGCAAGAAATTTTGCGTTTTTTGAACCTTTCGTAAGTTTTGAAGTTAAGTCAAAGAAAAGCACAGGTGTAGAAGTACCTCCTATACAACCTGAACTTTATAGACTTTTTGAGTAGTTATATCCTTACTCTAGCACTCTCTAAAACATATATAAACTCTGATAACGACGACACTGAAATAAGATCACTAATCTCATTCAAAAACTTTTTATTTTTCGGAAAGTTCAAAATCTTCCTGACAGTCTTTGAATCCAGATGTTCTAGAAATTTTGAAACAAGACTTCTATCTTGTATTCTTGTCCTAGTATTAAAAAACACTGTTTTGAGCCCTAGCAACTTGGATGGCATTATGTCATTTTCCAACGAATTTCCAAACACAATAACATTACTACCTGATATCTCCTCATCCTCCAGTATCCTTTGAAGACCCCTCTTTGACGGTTTGAGATAGGTTTGCGGAAACTCTATTACATCGCACATAAGTGATGAAACATTATTACATACCGAATTATACCAGATCCCTGAAACTGCTGATTCATCAACCTTACTCTCATCAACACTATGAAAATGATCCTGCAAACAGTATATTGTATCAAAGTATTTGTCTATATCAAGTATTTTCAATCTCTGCTTTATAGTTCTTGAGGACGAGTTAGTAAAACCTATTATTACTATACCCATGTCTTTAAGTTTCTTTAGAAATGTCAATGCACCACTATGAAACTTGATACACTTAACACGTCCTTGATTGAACTTCATTCTCAAACCATTAATAAAGGAAACCTTTGAGTTGTTGTTTGGAAAAGTAACAGTTCTATCATCACAATTCTTCAACACTTGATAAGTAGTATAAAGATAATCATTACTTACAAAAATTTCAGACTTGATTTGATTAACGAAGCAATTTACAAACTCTTGCTTGTCAATCCCCAAGTTTTCATTTAAAAATGTTCCTATATAATCAACCACTTTCAAATAGTAATTTGTGAAATCATATATAACATTTTCTATCTCCATAATTACATAGAGTTTTGAGTTATACATTACTATACTCCTTAGTGCGGTCTAGATACTGATTATAGATGTAGTAAAAAAGAACTTGCAAAAATTCTCATTAATGCTAACTAACATTAACTATCCTGGACAGGTTCTTGTTGAATAGAAATTATTCAAATATTTAAAATACCTTCAAAGAGTTAGAAGATGCCTTCCAAAAGTACTGAAGATAACATAGTAGCATCAGTTGATATAGGAAGCTACAAAACGTGTTGCGTGATAGCAAGAGTAAATTCAAAAAACGACATAGAGATACTAGGAGCAGGACAAGTGCTTTCAGAAGGTATCAAGAGAGGTACGATAGTAAATATACATGAAGCCTCAAACAGTATATCAAAGGCCGTTGAAGAAGCAGAGATAATGGCAGGTATTCAGATAAACAGTGTTTATTTAGGGCTATCCAGTATATACTGTGAGGGAATAAACACAAAGTCCGTAGTAGCAGTTAATAACAAAGAAAGAGAGATAACCGACAACGAAGTTAGAAGAGCGATAAACTCAGCAACTGAGAGAGTTGTTCCAATGAACAAAGAGGTTATACATGTGATACCACAACAATACTCCGTTGATAATCAGGATGGTATAAAAAACCCTCTCGGTATGAACGGAACAAGGCTAGAAGTATCATTAAGGATAATAAACGCAAATGTAACACAACTACAAAACCTAATCAAAGCGGTATCAAAGGCAAATCTAGCAATAAGAGATTTTTCCGTTGGCTCAATAGCAGAAGGCGAACTTTTACTTACGGAGGAGGAGAAAGATTTAGGAGTAGTTCTAATTGACATTGGTGGAGGAACTACTGAAACAATCGGATATTACAACGGAAGTGTCTGGTTCAACGGTGCTATTCCGTTAGGAGGTATAGATATAACAAGTGATATATCATCAATATTCAAAACAACACTCCAACAGAGTGAGAAGATCAAAAAACTCTACGGTCACTCCTCACCAATAAGTGTTGACACAAATGAAACTATTGAAATACAGATGATAAACAAACGAGTAAAGAGTGTGAAGCGAGTAGACTTAGCAAAAGTGATTGAAGCAAGAGTTGAGGAGATATTCTCCGAGGTCAAAAAACAACTTGAAAGTAGTGGTATGTACGAGATAGCAACTGCTGGTATCGTCCTAACAGGTGGTAGCTCGTTAATACCGGGCATAGAAGAAACCGCCGAGAATATCTTTGACTTACCCTGTAGGATAGGATACATTGAAAACATCGGGGGATTGTCAGACACTGTTAAGAACCCCATATACGCGAAAGCGGTAGGTATGATTTACTACTCGGTTCTTAAAAGTAATGTCATACTACAAGATACTAACTCAAAAAAAGGTGAATTCTTCAAAAAAGTTAAGGATTTCATAAACAACTTCTTTTTCGGAGAGTAACTATAATTCCTAATCAATCTCCATTCTATAATGTCACACAAACGTATTACAACGCGGCAACTACGCTTCCAAACAAAATCTAATGAGGATTGTAGTTTTTCAAAAATTCATACACTTCCTGTATTACCCAGTCAGGTGTAGAAGTTCCAGCAGCAATACCTACCTTCTTCTTACCCTTCAATATTGATACATCTAACTGTGATAAATTCTCAATGTGTATTGCTTCAGTATATTTTGCACATATATCTCTCAACTTTTTAGTGTTTGAACTATTGTATCCCCCTAGAACAATCATAAGGTCACACTCTCGCGATAACTCTTCAACTGATTTCTGTCTGTTATAAACAGGTGGACATATCGTCATAAAAACCCTTACCTCATCAAACTCCGTAACCATCTCAGCAACTATACTCTTAAATTTGTGATAATTCATAGTAGTCTGTCCAAAGACTGCTATCTTCTTCACTTTTGGTATATTCCTTATCTCTTCCACAGAGTTTATCACAGTTGCATTATCCTTCACGTTTAGGTAGTAACCTCTTGTTTCAGGATGTGTTGCCTCACCGATTATAACTATATGGTAACCCTCTTTTACCATCTTCTTGGTAAGATAATGAACCCTCAAAACATAAGGACAACTAGCGTCTATAACTTTCAGAAGGTTAGGATTTGAATTAAGTTTTCTTCTCTCTTCGTCAGATATACCATGCGCTCTTATTATCGCTATACCTTTTTCTGAGTACGAACCAACATCTTGATTAAACTCAACATTTTTATTATCATACCTTTTGAGAAAGTCCTTGTTGTGTATCAAATCACCAGTAACATAAACCTTGACACTCTCTTTTTCTAGTATTTCATCAAGTCTACCAACAGCTTTCCTAACACCGAAACAAAAACCTATATCCTTCGCAACTTCAACTTCCATAGACCACTCCTCTTAAAAAATTAAGTCATATAAAATTCGGCCTTACTCAAACTGCTAGATAATGTAACGGTATAATTATACCAAATCTTCGTTTTTTCTGCTACTTCTATTATCATACTAAAATGGTAATAATTTTCCTATACTCTAGTCAAATAGAATTTAGTTGAGATAAAAAACACTACTTTTAAGACAACACTATTCTGTGTGAGTTTGAAATGGTTTTAAGACTAGATTTAGAATATGATTAAGATGGGGATGTAGCCAAGGGGCCAAAGGCGGCGGTCTGCAAAACCGCTATTCGTCGGTTCAAATCCGACCATCCCCTCATCTTCCAAGTTTTGCTCTAGCTATATACTTCCTTGCCTGATCATTCCCAGGGTCTATCTCCAAAACTCTCTGCCAGTATTCAATAGCCTTGTTAACATTCCCCTTTCTATACTCCTCAACACCTTTTGAGATAAACGAAGCTATATCTCTTTGAATCTTCTCTCTATCCTTTACCACAACTTGATTATACTTTGCTCTAGCATCGTTAAGTAAATTCCTAGCACTAACATTAGCAGGGTCATCATCCAAAACTACCTGCAATAATCTTATAGCTTCTCTGTAGTTTCCAGCGTTGTAAGCATTCCTACCAGAAGTAAAGTTTCTAGATACTCTCTCCGACAACTTTGCCTCGGCAAACGATAATTTACTCTTGACTTCGCTATCATTGGGTGAATATTTAAGTATTGTTTTCAACCTACTTATTGCTTTCCTATAATCTTCCTTCTTTATAAGTTCGTCCGCTTCGTTTCTAAGCGAAGAAATTCTAGCAAACAGTCTCTCCATTATAGTATCCCTAAAACGCTGCAAATTAGGATCACTAGGATTTAGACCCAAAAGTTCTTCAACGATATCCAATGCTTCCGAGTATTCTCCTACTCTGAACAGATTGTTAGCCTCATTGAAATCCTCTTTTATCTTCTGTATATTCTCAATCCTAAATCTATATAGATCGTTTTCAGGTGAAATTTTAACTAACGAATTGTAATCCTCAAGTGCTCTATCGTAATCCCCAGACCTGTAGTAATTATCAGCCCTCTCAAACATCTGCTTCTCAACAACCCTAAGTTTGTTGTTGACTTCAGTAAGCAGAAACTTTATTTCTGAAGATTCCGGATTATTCCTGAGCGCTACCTCAAGAAGTTCTTTAGCCTTCAGGTAATCACCTCTTTCATATGCTTTCTTTCCTTCAATGAAGCTTTGGTTCTTTTCAAGGTTATACTCTTCCTCTGCGCTTTTTATATAGCTATCCACTAGAGATACATCATCTCCCAAAGTAAGAAATTTAGACCTAGCTTCCTTGAGTTTAGATATCCCCTCAACATAATTCTTCCTTCTAACCTCTCTCAAACCAAATCCAAGTAATTTATTAGCCTCATCTCTCAAAGCAATCTCTTTTGACTTTATATCTATCTCTTTCAGTTTTCTCTTAAGTTGTTCATTATTAGGGTCTAATTTCAAAGCATCCTCCAACACCTTCTTAGCACCATCATAGTCGTAATTAACAAGTAAAGCATCAGACTCTCTAATCTTTTCCTCAACCCTTCTTGCAACGTTCATCTCATCAACCTTCTTCTTTGACTCATTATAGTAGGTTCTGATATTAGGATACCTAGCATCACTCTCAGGAATTAAAGAGAGAAGTTCTTCAAAAACACTTAAGGAGTTTTGATAATCTTTGTTATTATAAAGTCTCAATCCTTCGTTATATCTCTTGCTAACATACTCATCAAACATTCTTTTCGCCTGAGGATATAACTCATTCGCTTGTTTATTAGTAGGTTCTATCTTCAAAACAGCATCAAGAGTTTTAATAGCATTAGTGAAATCTCCATTATTCAAAAACTCTCTAGCATTAGCAAGTTTTATATCAATACTAGACCTAAGTTCTGCTCTTTTGGACTCAATCTTCTGTTTAAGACTAATCGCCTCAGGAAGTTCTCCTAAAACCATTACCGCACTATACCATTTATCAAACGCTCTTGAAAACTCACTCTGAACGAAAAGTTCATCTCCTTCCTTCTCCAGATTTTTAGCATCTGCCTTTATGATTTCTATGGTACTACTAAGTTCGTTCCTTGCTTTCTCATTCTCTCTGAAAAACCTTATGGCTTCTCTAAACTTACCAATTGCATCCCAGTAGCGCTTCTCGTTTCTAAGTCTTATTCCCTCTGAAACAAGTGAATCCGACCTTGACCTATTTTGTTGTATCCTAGTAGATGCCTCTATCTCTCTGAGTGTATTTTTCACTGCTTCTTCAGCCTCTTTGTTTTCAGGATAAACCTCCAGTGCTTTGTTGAATAACTCCAACGCTTTTGAGAAGTTATAAGAAGAAAACTCTTGCATACCTTGAGAGTAAAGAGAGTATGAAAGTGTTCTTCTCTGCCCAAGTTCAAGTTTCTTAGTAGTTTCAGATTGTATTCTATCTTCTATCTCCTTTGATAATCTTACAGATGGATCGTGGAATGGGTTTAAGTCAAAGTTTCTGTTTATAACCTTTCGCGCTTCTAGAAGTTCATTCCTTGAGTATAAGGATAGTGCCTCTCTATAATTCTTATTAACTTCTTCTTGAACGACACTCTCTATCTGTTTTATTCCGTCCAATGCTTCCTTGTTATAAGGATTTACCTCTATAACCTTCCTATACTCTCTTAGTGCCTCACCATACTTGTTTTGAGAAGTAAGAACTTTCGCTCTTGCTAGTAGAGTTTTTATATACTCCCTCTGCTCCTCTGTAAGCATATCATCGCTTTCAAGGCGTATTTTGAGTTTCTGGATGTAGATGAGTGCTACTTCATTCGAAGGGTTGTATTTTAAGGCTTTCTCAAAGTGTCTGTTTGCTTCTGTGTAATTACCCCTCTCAAACTGAACTATACCCTTTTCAACTTCCTCTCTGTCAGGTGTAACACCTAAAACTTGCTTTACAGTCCTCTCGGTGAGAACGATATAGAACGAAGGTGGCATATCATAACTCATTCCCTGATAACTCATGTTGCCTATTCCTAAAGGTGAACTAAAGAAATTTAACAGTATAGATAACGACCATCCATTATTATCAAAACCAAAAGCAACCTTAAGACCATCAATAGGCTCCGATGTAGCAGTTAAACCAAAAACCAAGTTATTATGCTCATTACGATACCTTGAACCTTCCGGAAACGTAGTTATATAGCCATAAGAGAAATACGGATACAAAACAAAATATTTGTAAATATCCTTATTTTCACTGAAAAGAGAGACTGGATAGAACCTCAAACCAAATTCAGTGTCAAAACCAAAAGAATTCACCGATAGAAAGTGTCCTATGAAAACCTTTTGAACTAATGAAACATCAAGGTTGTAAAATGTTCTAAAACTTATTCCCAATAATGGTATAGTGTAAAACTCAAAGTAGTAAGTATCTAACACAAACAGATTAGGAGGAAAAGTCCAGTAATCAATTGAAAACAGTAGTGAAGAACCAATATCCAACTCCCCTACTCCCGTTGATAGAATACTCTTAAAAGAACTACCTAAACCGAAGAGAAAGAATAACTGATTGAAGTAGCCTATATTTTCAAGTGATGATGTATATACCTCTGAAGACGAGTTTAGCGTTGATAACCCCAGAATTAGAGGTTGTTCTAGTATCTTGAAATGACCTGAAAATGAGAAAAGAGGGCCTCCGATAAAGTTATTCAAAAACATACCTAGAGAATACTCGTTGTTTAAACCTAGCCATTGTGGTGAAGTGAATAGACTAGAAGAGTATGAATTGAATATTTTTGTCGGTTGAGAGAAGCCTTCACTACCTACGGTTATAACATCAAGATACTTAAACGAGTTGAAAGCAAAAGAACTAACAGAAAATATAAATACCAACAAAACCAAACAAACTACTCTTATCATAAGAATATAATACAAAAAAATTATCGGATATCAAAAACCAAGTAAAGACATCAATCCTAAACCAACAATTGAGGTAAAATTTCCTCTTTCCTTTATAGTTCCTTAAAACCCAGAAATATTCTTCTACCAAGCACCTAGAAGGCTAAACATGGCTTTGATTATCAACAAATTGGTTAGTATCAAAAACATATTGGCAAAAAGACTAAAACCTCGTTTGAAAACCTAGTAATGAATTTTGTTGCGAAAATATACACTGCCAGGATATAGAAAGTAGCACCGTTCTGTTTAGATAATTTTTATATGAATGAGGATAACAGAAAGATACTTTTAGGCTTTCTAAACTACCTATCCTACGATAGAGGCTTATCTGAAAATACTGTTAATTCATACAGGTTTGACCTTACAGAATTCATCAAATACCTTGAGAATGAGAAGATTGAAATAACTAAAGTTTCACCTCAAGACATACAAAACTACATAAACCTCTGTGCCAAAAGGGGAGTTGAAGCAACAACGACAGCAAGGTATGTATCGTCAATAAGAACATTCTTCAAATACCTCGTAATAAACGAATACATTGATGAAAACCCTTCAGAGTTTATAGAAAGACCAAAAATAGCAAGAGATATCCCACTATTCCTAACAGAACAGGAAGTTGAAATGGTTAAGAACAGTATTCTTCAGAACGAACCAAACGATGCAAGAAAAGTTAGAGACATTACCATAGTTGAACTACTCTTCTCTTGTGGTGTCAGAGTTTCAGAACTCGTGAATCTAAAACTTGAAGATATTAACCTTAACAACGACTACATAATCGTGAGAGGTAAGGGGAATAAACAGAGGCTTATTCCTATCGGTAGTATCGCAAAGAGATATCTAATAGAATACTTACTAGTCAGAAAGAAAACATTAGAGAAACTCTCAAACGATGACGGTTTTGTTTTCATATCAAGGCTTGGCAAGAAGATAAGTAGAGTAAGTGTCTGGAAAACAATCAAAAAGCACGTCATTCTATCAGGTCTTGATAGTAAGGTATCCGTTCATACTTTCAGACACACCTTCGCAACCGAAATGCTTAAAAGCGGAGCAGACTTACGATCAGTTCAAGAATTACTAGGACACAAAAGTATCCTCGCAACGCAGATATACACTCACATAACAGATGAAAACAAATTCAAAGCAATATTCAATCTCAAAACAGTCAAGAAAATCAACGAAAAGAATGAAAAAGACAACAAATTGTTCTAAAGCTAAAGATTCTAAATTTTGATTTAGGTTGCTAGAATAGAACTCTAAACTGTTTACCCACTTACTTAACTCTAATGCTACACGACCTTCATCAGTCTCAAAAATTTGTTTAACCCTTAGACGGTCTTTGAGAAGTTTACCTAAATCAATTATGGTAGACCAAGAGAGAAAAGGCTTATCCTAGTTATGGATTTTGACTTCGTTGAAGAACAATATTTTGTCAGCATATTCAAAAAACATACATAATTCTGAATACAAGTTAAGGGAGTGTCTATGAAGAGATTTTTAGTGCTACTTATATTCTTCATCATACCTACTCTACTCTTCTCACAGAATACTCAAAGGAATGTATTGGATAGAGTCATAGCAGTAGTAGGTAGAAGTGAAGTAATTACATCACTTGAATTTGAAAAAAGAAAACAGTTCTTTATATCAAGAATTTCATCTCTTGGGGATACTAACACCATATCTGATAGAGAGATTATGGAAAAACTCATAACCGAAAAGATGGTTTATGTGATAGGAAAAGAAAAGAATATTATCATTCCTGATGATGATAAACTCGTTGCTAATATAGTGGATGAAGACATTAAAAAGGCAGTTCAAAAAGAAAAAACATACTATAAAGACTATGTAGCGGAGATAAAGCAACAATATATCGTTTCAAGGCTCATAACTTCGGATGATAAACTAAAAAAGTTTTTATCAGAAGAACCAAAGGATGACGAAATAAACGCAATAATAGAAAATGCTTACGAAAGGAACAAAGAAAACTTGAAAGCGATAAAAGCAAGTTTTATCATCATCACTATTAACCTACCAAAGAACATATCACTCAAGGAAGAGATAGAGATTGAGAATGTTTTTGCTGAAATAAGTAATCTTGTAGAGACAAAAAGATATACTCAAGCAATCCAAACCGCAGAGAGAAAACTAGGTAAATACCTAGTCAAGGACGCGACTATGTTTGCAGATAAACCCGTTTCATTACAAGCACTAGCGAAGGAAAGATTTCCTCTTGAACTCCTTGGAGCGATAGCAAACATAAAGATAGGACAACCACTACCTTATCCTATAAAAGGATTAAGAATTAAAGGGGAAGACTACGCCTTCGCATTGAGAATACTATCCAGAGAAGAAACTAGTCTGTCAAAAGAAGAGTTTAAAGAGATGGTTTTACTTGACCCCAACTTCAAGCAGCAGATCAACGCAAAAGTCCAAGATGATAGGCTTAAGAAATGGATCATTGATACATTCAAGGGATACGGTTTTTCGGTGGAATTCATAGATAAATCCTATGAAATTAAAATTTGATAGGATACTAATAGCGACTACGAATGAAGGCAAAGTAAGAGAGATAAAACAGATACTATCACAAGTTTTCAGCGAGACCAAATTCATATCACTTTCTGAACTTACTAAAGTCAAAGAACCTGAAGAAAATGGAAAAACCTTTCTAGAGAATGCTCTCAAGAAAGCAAGGTATTACTACTCTATTTTTGGGATACCACTCATAGCAGAGGACTCTGGACTTGAAGTTGAGGCTCTCAACGGAGAACCCGGTATTCACTCATCTAACTACGCAGGACCTAACTCAACACAAAAACAGCTCATTGAGAAACTATTATCCAAGATGAAAGGTAAAGAAAACAGAAATGCTAGGTTTGTATCGGTAGTAGTATTCATGTACGGAAAAGACAAGTACATATTCGCAGAAGGTAAAGTGAAAGGGAGGATAGCAGAAGAACCAAGAGGTAAGGAAGGTTTCGGATATGACCCAATCTTCATACCCGAAGGATACGACAAAACATTCGCAGAACTAGGAGACGAAATCAAGAACAAAATAAGCCATAGAAGAAACGCTCTTGTTGAGATCACTATTAGGATAAAAGAAACACTCTTGTGAAAAACCATTAAACTTATGAGGTTTAATGGAATATTTCCTGACTTCTGACTAAAGTCAAAGTAATATGACTACTTTAGAACAGGTTCTTCTTTTAGCACCCCTAACAGAAACCTAATTTTGTTTTGGCACCACCTTGTATTTCCAACTTATCCTACCAAAAGTTGTAGTTGAGATTAATATTCAAACTCTTTCTTCGCTTTTTCTCTTACATTCTCCTTGTAGTATTTAGGTATAATTGCTTTGGTTATGTTAGTCAAGTCTTCCTGTGGGAACATTGAAAGGAGTTCCCAACCTATCTCAAGGCTCTCTTCTATCGTCCTTCTCTCGGTGAATTTCTGACCTACCAACCTTTGCTCAAATAGATTACCAAACCTCAAAATAAGTTTCTCTCTAGGACCTAGTTCCTCTTCACCTACGATTGAAGCGATATTCCTAACTTCTTTAACTCTTGCGTAGAGTGCGTATAACTGGTTTGATACGCTAGCGTGATCCTCCCTAGTTTTCCCCTCTCCTATACCTTCCTTCATAAGTCTTGATAATGATGGCAAGACATCAACAGGTGGGTAAATACCTTTGTTGTGTAGTTCTCTTGACAATACGATCTGTCCTTCTGTTATGTAGCCTGTTAAGTCTGGTATCGGGTGAGTTATATCATCGTTAGGCATTGAAAGTATAGGTATCTGTGTTATTGAACCATCAGAAGTCTTTACTCTACCTGCTCTTTCATATATAGTTGCTAGGTCGCTATACATATATCCCGGAAAACCTTTTCTAGCAGGAATTTCTCCAAGAGCAGTTGCAATCTCTCTTAGTGCTTCAGCATAGTTTGTCATATCGGTAAGTATCACTACTATATGCATGTTCTTTTCAAACGCTAGGAACTCTGCTACAGTTAGTGCAACTCTTGGAGTTATAAGCCTCTCAATTGGTGGGTCGTTTGCTAGGTTTAAGAACAGAACAGTGTTGTTGATTGCTCCTGTCTCTTCAAACACTTTCTTGAAGAAGTAAGCATCGTCATACTTAACTCCCATCGCAGCAAAGACAACACCAAAGTTTTCTTTAGTAGCACCTTTAATCTTTACTTGAGATGCTATCTGTGCCGCAAGCTCATTGTGAGGAAGTCCTGCAGCGGAAAATATAGGAAGTTTCTGACCTCTAACCAACGAGTTCATAAGGTCAATTGAAGAAACACCCGTCTCGGCAAAATCCCTTGGATACTGCCTCATAAATGGGTTTATAGGCAAACCATTTACATCTCTAATATCTTCAGCATCCGTCTCAGCAAATCCATCAATCGGACGACCTGCACCGTTGAAAATCCTTCCAAGCATTCTTCTTGAAACACCTATCCTCAATGGTGTTGCCTTAAACCTGACTTTAACCTTCTCCTTGTTTATTCCAAAAGTTCCTTCAAATACCTGAAGAGTAACAGCCCTATCCCCAGACTTCAAAACTTTAGCATGCCTAACCTCTCCACTCTCAAGTTCTATCTCCGCAATCTCGTCATACCCAATATCTGGCACATCCTCAAGTATCATCAAAGGACCTCTTATCTCTTTTGCACCTTCAACAACCTTCTCTGGTAGAAATAGACCCATACATACACCCTCTTCTACGATAAATATGTATGAGAACTTAACCTTATTTCAAACTTTCTTTTTGAAAACTTGATAAGGAGAAACCTTATAAGAGTTGAAGAGAAGGAAAATTCGCTTTAGAAACGGAATTTCAAGGAAGATACTCAAGTTAAGAGGATTTACGATTTTAGACCTGTATTCTTTCGGTTGTGGTATTACCAAAATCATCCTGTATTCTTATTAGTATAACTCTAATATCTCTTGACGGTATCTCAATCTTGAAATTTTCAAACGGACTATCTACAACATTATCAACTGGTAAAATATACTCCCACTCAACTCCATCAATAGAATACAAGACCTCCTTCAGTGATTGGTTATCTGAAACTCTAAACTCAATAACTAAACTGTTAGACTTACTAACCTTCAAGGTTTGCCTGTCTAGTTGTGGAGGCACAAGGTCAATAACAAAGTTATCCACATAATTAGTCGTTGATAGTTCCAATCCTTTTGGGTTTGATGGAGCATCACTTGAAACCAAAGCAAAACTAAAAACACCATTACCGAGAAGATATTTATTCACTGAAAAGCGAGTATCGGATACACTGTTTTTATTTAGTTTCTGCCAAGTAGTTTCGTTAAAGTTTCTAGCAAAAATATCAAAACTGAGTTTATCATTGTCAGGATCGTTAGATTTCCACTCAAAGTTGATGTTGTCATCCTTGTGGAATACCGAAAAGGACGATACCGAAGGTCTTGAGTTTCTAGGAGTGTATAACAACGATACACTTCTCAAGACTGGTAAATCTTTGTAGTTTTTTGAAGACATCTCTACTCTAATCTTCACATACTGAAACCTATCAAGATTTATAGATTCTTTAACTTCAATCCAGTCAGACCAAGAATCATCTTCTTTTTGAGTGTTCCCACCTTTCAAATAGAAAGCGATTTTAGCATCTTTTGGTATATTACCATCATACTTAAGTCTTCCCCAACTTAACACATTCCCAACTTCTATCTCTTTGGTCTCTAAAACGCCATAAAAATTACTCTGAGAAAGTAATACAACATCTAAGCCTGATGGATTTGCGGAGGAAACAAACATAGTGTCCTTAAACCTAAACAGTTTGAGAAAGTTCTTGTTGTAAAGTGAGTATTTTGTCAGTCCTTCCGGTATTGAGTATTCTATTAACTTTCCATCTATGGTCGTTGAGAAAATCCTATCTCCTACAACCTCTAGAGAAGTAATCCCTAACTCACTGAAAAGAAGTTCTACTCTTTTCGTTTCTGTGTCTATTCTATAAACATTACCCTGCGTATTTCTCAAGACACTTTGAGGAGAAGATGTAGAAGCCTTGCTATCCTGCTGTGAAGATTGCTGAGACTGAGATGGTGTTATGTTATACGTTGATACAATAAGATCATCACCATATTTTTTAATATCTGTTATTTCAGAGTCTCTGAGTGATACAAAAGGTTTCACACTTACACCGTCAAAGTAATATATAGTCCCAGTTCCACTTGAACCTATGAAAACCCCATCTCCGTAAGGAAGTGCGACTAAAAAATGTTTATCATTATAACTCTCAAAAACTTTTCTTAAGGTATTCTTTTGTATCTCATATACTCTAGCAGGATTACCAGTTATTATAAAATACTTATTTTTTATCTTGAATATATCCCATACATAACCTTCCTCAAGTATAAACATTGGTTCATTCCTGACAAACTCTAGCATATATATAGCGCCCCTTTCACCAGTAAGAATATATACAAAACTATCAATAACTCTGATTTTAGTAACTATTGAGTGGTTAGGAACAGAACCTATATTCTCAACTCTGCTCCCGTTGTATGAATAAACATTGTTTGGGTTAACGGTTAAAAAAACATAGTTAGGTTCCGACCCTTCAATCCAACTCACAAAACTTTCAGTTCCTGTAAATATTCCTTTTAAGTCCAAACTTAATGTTGCACCTCTTTGTAGGAACGATATGTTGCTAACAAATGTAAAATCATTAGCGTTATTTAAGGAAAACTTTATTTCCACTTTTTTGGTATATACACCAAATAACAGAGAATGTGAGGATAGTATTGTTAGTATGAAGAACACTTTTAGGTATCTCATTACCTTCTCTTCAACATATAACTATCAATAGAGAATTTACCTGCTCCTGAAAATATTAGTGATAAGAACATACCTAGGTAAATAAGAGGCAGTTCAAAGTTTGTAGAAGTTCTTATATGAAAGTATATAGCAACAATAACCACGAAAGATAAAAATCCAGCACTTATTCTAGTGAGAAAACCAACTATTAAGAACATTCCACCTATGAATTCGGTAAGACCCGCGAGTATAGCGAAAAAACCTGGTATAGGAAAACCTATACTAGCAACAGTATCAACAAACTTCCACTCACCGCCGCTTAAAAACCTGAATATCCCCTGGATTTTACCCCAACCATGAAACAAAACAATACCTAAACCAGTAAACAACCTTAAAATCAGGACAGATAGATCAAACATCATCAATCCTCCGATGTCAATAATCATAAAACTAAACCGAATAGATTTCAAATTATGAGTTATTTACAAAGTATTTACTAAAAATTAATGACAATCTAACACTATCTAGTACATAATTCCTTAGTACATAGAGGTAAAGTGTATGAAGAAGTTTGGGTTGAGATACATCGTAAGGAATGCAATATTCATCTCTACGATAATCTTCGCAATCACTTTTATATCAGTTTCAACAGCTCTAAACTACATCTACGACTCCTTCGGAAACCGCATCGAAAACACCATACAACTAGCGAACCACTACTTTAAGAACGATTACTATAACTGGATCAAAATAGGTCTTTCAAGTTATGGGAAAGGGATAATAGACAACAACCTAGACGAGCTTAATTTTTATACCAAGGTCGTTATATCAAACATTTCTGTATGGTCATACGATATAGCCCCAACAAGCTTGCTAGAAGATGTTGGAGATTACATAGTCTCAACATTCTACTGGGACGGAAGAAAAATCTATTCTTTTGATGAAAACTTACCCAACCAAGAACTCCTAAAATTCCTCAAAAACACCACCTACAAACCAGGTCAAGAAGGATTATTCATATCAAGTGATAAGTCAGTAATCATATACCTTTTTAAACTTAGAGAAGGAATCATCGGCGCTAAAATCTATCCTGAATTCTACAACAAAATATTCCTGAGAAATATCCTTCTGGAAGCACCTATGGACTTATACATCAACTTCAGTAAATCCCTCACCAATATAAAGTTCGTTGAAATCATTGATGGAATAAAAAAGACAATAAATGTCAACCTAGAGAAAGAATACCTCGGTCTGATGAATGACATCAAAAACACTGAAAATATTGAAGACCTTCTAGAAGTCAAAAGTAAGGTCATTGACGATATAATGTTCTTCTTCGTAACTCAGAACTACGGAGATGTCATTTTCAACTTGGCATTGTCAGTGCCTTTGAGAAGCATATTCCCCTTGATGTCTTGGGAACTATCGCTCATAATGAGCCTACCAATACTCATAATAACATTCCTACTGATTGTGCAAAAAACCAGAAAGCTACAAGAGGCATACGATGTCCTTGAGGAAAAAGACAGAATTATCCAAATGGAACTTGACATCGCTAGTGTGATACAGAAAAACATAATGCCCATCGGTAGATACAAATGGAGCGATTTCTACTTCGTCGGGTATTCACAACCCATGGGTAAAATAGGTGGCGATTTCTTTGACATCTTCCCAATACCGGGTGGCAGAATGATGTTCTACATAGCAGATGTCTCTGGTCACGGAATACCAGCAGCACTCATAACCACTATGCTCAAAATATCCCTAGTCAGTATAGGCCTTGAAGAAAGAAACCCCTCAAGAGCATTAGCAAAACTAAACGAAAGAATTAGAATAGTCAACTCAGACAACGAAAAACAGATCCTATCAAACTACCTGACAATCTTCCTAGCAATAGCAGATAGAGAAGGCAACATAAGCTACGCCTGCGGAGGACATTACAACCCAATAGTCTACAACACTTACAAAAAACAATTCAGAGAAATTCCAGAAGTTGATGGACCTATAGTAGGTATTCTAGAACCATCATTGTTCGTAAGCACTACCGGAACATTCAAGGTTGAAAAAG
>JANXAC010000019.1 GCA_025061835.1 Spirochaetota bacterium | reverse complement strand
TCTGAAGATAGAAAGTATTACTTTTTAGGAGACCCAGACCATGTCTTGCTCGGAACAAATAACGAGATAGATGAGATTAAAGTTCTTTCAGATAAGGCAAGGGTTTTCTACATAAAGTCTGAAGATTTCAGGGAATACTTCTACGACTACCCTGTGATCTTGCCAAGACTAAAAGCGTATTCATAGGGATTATTTGAATCATTGACTTTTGGAATTTGATAATATTTGTGAATGCTATGCACTACAGTAGAGTTGGTAGTGAAAGTGGATATACGGGATTGTCGGAACGAACATTAAACGAACGGAAAAATTTAGGAATGTTTTTACTCCTCTATGGCTAGTTGATTACATTATTAATCTAATAGATATTGATATGTCTCATGGTGAGTTAAGAATTCTTGAACCTGCTTGTGGATCTTGTCGGTTCCTTAGGAGAATCAGAGATAAATTTAACCATCTGACTGTTAAGTGTGTCGGTGTTGAAGTTGTTGAGGAGATTGTTAATCTTTACTTTGAAGGATGGGAATCTATGTGATGGTTTGGAAGTGCTCATTGGAGATTATCTGGTTTGGAATTGTGGTGATAAGTTTGATATAGTGATTGGTAATCCTCCATAAGGACCTGTTCAGAGACATAACGTATCATCTTAGCATATCGCAACTTATGACTATCCCATTACCTACTAGAAGAGAGTTAAGAGTCATAATTAGAGAACTTATATGAATACGAAGAGAGATTGGAAGAAAGAGTTAAAAAAATTTCAGAATTTTCTAGAGAGCATAGACTTACAAAAGTATTCCTATCTGAGACAAATAAAGACTGTTGAACAGGATTTACCGAAGGAGCTACTACCCTTAGAGATATACTACCGTTATTATTGGATGTCAATAGATTTTAAGGATTATGATGAGGTTTTTAGGATCTATTGGAAAGAGAAGTTAGCTGATATTTTTGGCTTTATCAAAAAATACTTTTATGGATGTTCTGTTCAATTTGTAGAGGAGGGGTTTAAAGCGAGACTCTATAGAATATGGGTCTCAATCCTGACGCAGTTCCACTTCCAATATCTATGGAACTCTATCTTTGAGGAAGAAATTATTTCAAATCCTGATCTGGACATAATAGGAATAGATGGTATAGTTAAGTTTAGCAACATGAATTTAGGTTTTCAGATCAAAAAAGTTTCATTCAGATCTGAAGTTTTGGATAGAAAGTTTACAAAGAGACAGATGAAGAAAGTAGATGTTATGGTTGAAGTACCGTATCTCGTTGTAGATGTGAATTCTTTTAAAGATACGGGACTTAAAGATCTCTTTAGTAGATATTTCAGGGAACTCAAGAACGGTTTTGTAGTTTTCAGTCAAGATTATCTTTACGAGATAAGAAGTGTTATTCAGAAGATAACACCTGAGAGCAAAGGAACAAGGATCACATACGATAAGTTTATAGATGTAATAAATTCCGAAGACACAAAAACTAATATAGTTGTCAAAGAATAACATTTATATTTTCTTTATTCTACAAGAATCTTATCACTATAATTTAGACACTATTTCGGTGGCTTTTATGGATAGTCTTGTAATCTATAAGAGAGGTTGCTTGGTCTGTGGTGGAGAGATAACAGATGATAGGTTGAGGACGGTAGGTATTTGCAATAGATGCTATAACAAGCAAGTTAGCGAAAACCTTGACAGCATTTTCATTCAATTTAAATCCAGTGATAGAATTAGTAGTTTATTACATCTTAAGAATGAGATTGACAAGTGGGTAGGAGTTTTTAAGAATTTGATCGGTTCCCCACCTTGGAATACTCAAGTTTCTTGGATGAAAAGAGTTATACTCGGTAGGAGTTTCTCTCTCGTAGCACCAACAGGTGTCGGTAAGACAACTTTCGGCATCATAACTGCTATCAACCTCTCTAGGAATGGTAAGAAGTCTCTGATAATAGTTCCAACAACCAACCTCGTTCATCAAGTGTATGAAAAGATTTCAGGAATGATGAAGGATAGCTCATCAAAAGTTATTATGTATTCCTCAAAACTCACTCCAAAGCAGAAGGATGAGTTTAAGAGAAGAATCGTAGAAAAAGACTACGATATAGTCGTTATAACATCCAGTATGGTCAAAAACTTACTGTCTATAAGTAATTATCTAAATTTTGATTTCATCTTCGCAGACGATATTGACTCAATACTCAAGAAGTCAAAAAACATTGAGTATATCATAATGCTTTCAGGAGTGTCAAAGGAAGATATCAACACAACACTAGATTATATTAAGCACAAGTTCTTACTAGTTGTTTCAAAAGGTAAGGATAAGTATGAAGACTATCTGAAACGATACAAAGAACTTCAAGAAGAGGTTGAAAGAGTAAAGAACAAAAACAAAGGTATTATCGTAGTTTCAAGTGCTACTGCAAAACCGAAAGGTGCAAGGATCAAACTATTTAAGGAATTATTTAACTTTGAGGTTGGGGGTAGAACAGAGATTGTTAGGAATATCAGTAATTACTACATACATTCTGATAACTATGAAGATAAACTTCTGGAAGTTATCAATCTTCTTGGTGATGGAGGCTTGGTTTTTGTCTCTACTGAAGATGGGGTTGAATATGCTGAAAAAGTTTCAAAAGTCATAAACTCCAAAACAAAATTCAAGAGCGCTGTTGTCTCATCACAGAAGACTGATAAGGGACTTGAAAAGTTTAAGAAAGGAGAAATTAATGTCCTTGTCGGTGTTTCAACATACTACGGGACACTTGTTAGAGGTATTGATATTCCTGATAGGATAGTTTATTCTGTATTTCTTGGTGTTCCAAAGTTTAAGGTCTTGATTGATCCAGAGAAACTAAATGTTTCAGGTTACCAAATAGTCAAAATTCTTTCTGAAGTTGTTGATAGTATAGATAACCTTCAGGAAAGAAGAAAGGTTGAGAGTATAATAAAGCGTATCAGAAGTAGTCCTAACTATGAAATGTTTATAAAGACTGGTAAGGAAATATTGGCAAAGATACTCAAAGAGAATAAATACATTGAAATTTTGAAGTCGTCGCAAGATATAGTTTTCAGAAACATTAATGGTAATAACTACCTTATCATTCCTGACATCAACACTTACATACAAGCAAGTGGTAGAACTTCAAGGCTATATGTAGGTGGAATGACTAAAGGTATATCAGTCATCGTTGAGGGTGATAAAAAATTACTTGATGTTAGTGCTAGGAAGTATAAGTGGATTGAAGATGTTGAATGGAAGGAGTTTGATAAGGAGAAGGTTCTTGAAGACCTTGAGATTGCGAAAAAAGACAGAGAGAGACTAAAGTTAAGCATCAAGGGACAAGTTGAAAGTGAAATAAGGAATATGAATAAAACTGTTCTTATAATCGTTGAGTCTCCAACCAAAGCAAAGACTATATCAAAACTTCTAGGTAATCCTACCGAAAGAGTGATAAGAGGTTTGAGTTGTTATGAGGTTACAACAGGGAATATTACCTTCATCATAACTGCTTCAAAGGGACACATATTTGAACTAACAACAGATCAGGAAGATTTCTACGGTATAAGAATTGTTAATGATAAACCTATTCCAGTGTATGATGCCATAAAGAGTAGTAGGTCTGGTAAGGCATTTGTCGGGTCAGAAGAGAAAAATGTTTTCAAGAGTGGTGAGGAATACACAGATAGGTTTGAGGATATTATCTCGCTTATAGAACTTGCGAAAGAGGTTGACGAAATTTTGCTTGCATCTGACCCTGACACTGAAGGTGAGAAGATTAGTTTTGACATCTATTCGTTTCTCAACATCTATATGAACTTTTTTGGAGGAAATGTTAAGAGAATGAGATTTAACGAGGTTACCTATAGTGCTATAGTGAGAAGCATACAAAATCCTGATAGTGTGAATTTTAACCTTGTTGAAGCACAACTACTTAGAAGGATACAGGATAGAGTTATTGGATTTGGATTGAGTAATTTCTTAATGTATGAACATTCTTATGGGCGAAACATATCAGCAGGTAGAGTTCAATCACCAGTCTTGGGATGGATTGTAGATAGGTATAAGGAGTATAATGAAACAAAATCATCTTTCATTGATGTCATACTATCCAACGATAATGGAGATAAGTTGAGTTTATCATTTGAAGATGATGGGAATGAAATCAGTTTGAAGGAAGGAGATCTAATAACACCGGTTTTGGTTGAGGAGAAGGAGATTGACTTTATGCCCCTGCCACCATTCACTACTGACACTGTATTGGTTCAATCCAATCGTCTATTCAGAATGAGTTCCGATAGTGTTATGAGTATATTACAGGATCTATTTGAAGAGGGGTTTATTACTTACCATAGAACTGAGTCTACGACGGTTTCAAGTGTTGGTATGAATGTTGCCAAAGATTACTTATCTTCTAGGGAACTTTTGAAGTTTTGGTTTGCTAGAAGTTGGGAAGAGGAAGGTGCTCATGAGTGTATAAGACCAACTAGATCAATTGATGCTCAAACACTATCACAACTAATCAATGAAGGAGTTATTTCAACATCAACACTAAAGAGACAACATATTATGGTCTATGACTTGATTTTTAAAAGATTTATATCTTCGCAAATGAAACCGGTAGTTGTTAAAAACGCAAAATATCAACTTAATCTTGGTAAGAAGGTTGTTGAGATTTCTAGAAATGTAGAGATAGTAGAAGATGGATGGAACAGAGTTGGATATTTGCAAGTTGATAAGCCTTTGGATGTTTTAAAGGTTGAAAAAGTGAGAAAAGTGAAAAAACCTAAGGTAGCCTTGCTTTCGGAAGGTGATGTTATTCAGATGATGAAAGAGAGGGGTATAGGGAGACCATCAACATACTCAAAGATAATATCAATCCTCTCAAAGAGAGGTTATGTTATATCAAAAAACAATAAACTTATACCATTAAAGAAGGGTATTGAGGTTTATTTCTCGCTCAAGGAGAAATATAGAGAGTTTATATCTGAAGAGAGAACAAGAATCCTTGAAGAAATGATGGACAAGGTTGAGAAAGGTAGTAAAGATTATCTTTACGCTGTAAAGGAGATTCTTGAAGAAGTCAGGAATGCTACATCTAGGTGATTGAATTTACTTATATTTGTTATAGACTTATTTGGGTAATGCTATTTTGTTCTAGTAATTTATTATTTTAGGAGTCTAAATTGATTGTCTAGGATATTTTGAGTAGGGGTTGGTCTAGTATATTTTTACGAGTTCCACATCGTTGTAGTAGTGTCTTATTATTTCTTTGTAGTTATATCCTTTGATAGCCATTTCTTTAGCGCCCCATTGTGACATACCTACGCCGTGTCCCCATCCTATGCCTGTGAATACTATATTATCGCCTTCTATATCAATCTCAAATTTAGGGCTTAAAACCATAGGAAAAATCTCTCTGAACCTATTCACATTGATTCTTCTTATGATAGATGACTTACCGTCATTAGCAACAACTTCTATTTCAGCAATAGACCCTGAAGGTAGTCTGTATGGTATATTTATGTACTCCATCTTCAGGTTCTTTCTACCAAAGATTGAGTTTAGGAAATCTTTTTTTGATATACTAGTCTTCCAGAAGGATCTAAATGTGTTTTTTGAATAGTTGTCAATAACAGGTTTCAGGTATGGTAGATTTTCTTTTACTCCTATAATCTCAGGTTTTTCTGTGTAGCCGCCAGAGTTAGCGTGAAAGAAAGCGAAAATAACCTCATCGTTATGTGTTATTACTATTCCTTCAGTTTCTCTTACTGCTCTGCTTGTTCTAGGATGGACTTTTGAAATACCGGAATACACTTGGGATTTGTATGTTGAGACTACATCGTAGTCTTTATCCTGGTTTTCTATCATTTTCCTGACTGCGTATGTTCTTGAGACTATTGCCTGTGCTTTTAGAACTTCCATAGGCCATAGTGCAGGAACTTCAGAAGGAACGACTGAAGATAGGTATTCTTCCAACTCTACCACATTTATTACCATAATGCCATTTTCAGACGTGATTAGTCTGATGAAACCCGGATATTTCTTGTCAATGTATTGAAGGTAACTATCTGAAAATATCTCTATTTTACTATCTTTGACTATATCATTAGCAACTATTTTTGATCCATCAAAGTAAATGTTTGCTTCGTTGTTGAAAGGTATGCCGTTAATTACAATTAAACCTTCTGAAGTAATCTTAAAGTTGCTTCTTTCAATACCTATAAGGACTCTTACTTTATCAGTTGTTGCTATAGATTTTAGACTACTTCTAGGGATACAACTAAATGTTAATATACCTATGAATACTATGATTTTGGCGAATACTATATGCTTCAGTATTTCTCTCAATCTTACCTCCTGTTTGGTATAATTTTCTAGAATTATAAAGTAGAATATCCGTTTATAGCAAGATGGCGAATTGAAATTTGCAGTGGGGGTTAGTAGAAAATCAAAGAGATTTGACTTACTCTCACCTGTAAAACGCAATTAATGGAAGAAAAACATGAATAGGTTAGTAGTAGTAAATCTTAAATTAGGTTCTTCTGCCTTGAATCCTCAAATTTGATATATACTGTTCTGTTTCTTATAATAATCTTGATCTTGGAGGTTGTATGTTTATACCATTGTTTGATTTTGAGGAGCGAGATAGATGGGAAGATAGGCGAGGTATGATACCTAAACTTTTCACTCCTGTGATGACGCTAGTAATAGTGATATGTGTTTTGGTTTTTATTTATCAGACGTTTTTCGTTAGAAATGATGCTATGTTCTATAGAGAGTGGGGAGCTATCCCTTATGAATTGTTAAAGTCCATAAGAGAAGGGGAGTTTATCTACTTCAATCTTATAACCTACGCTTTCGTTCATGGGGGATTTTTTCATTTACTTGGAAATATGTGGTTTTTCTTCATATTTGGTAATAATGTTGAGAGAAGACTAGGTAGTTTTATTTTTATACTATTCTACTTAAGTTCTGCTATTATATCTGCTTTGATACATATGGTGGTGTTATTCCCTGAGGAGATGCTAGGGATGAAGAGATTTGAAAGTATATCTCCCGTAGGTGAGATGGCGATACCGCTTGTTGGTGCTAGTGGTGCAGTAAGTGCTGTTTTAGGTGCCTATATGAAGTATTTCCCGAGAAACTATGTAGCAACTCTTATTGTATTCTTTATAATAACGGTCATTCCTATATCTGCTTCTATATTCATAGGAGTATGGCTCGTGGGACAGATAGCGAACGCTGTTTTTAATCCTCAAGCTAGTATAGCATGGTTTGCTCACCTTGGGGGATTTGCTTATGGCTACTTGTTTGCCTCAATTTACAAAGGTAAGAGAGAATACTACTATGAAAGTTAGTTATATATGGCAGTTGATATAGTTAATTTCTTGATATACAATTTCCAGTTCTTTTTGGTTTCCTTTGCTCGTGCAGTAGCATTCCTAACAGTTTTACCTTTATTTGGGGGTATTAATGTTCCTAATAGGATAAGGGTAGTGTTAGCGTTTTTTCTTTCATACATGACTTTCCCAATACTTACACAGTTAGGTTATGAAATACCGACATCACTTGGAGATTTCTTTTTCATTCTTGTTGGAGAGGTTATAATAGGGCTTCTTATGGGGTTTTTCGTGTATCTTATATTCATAGCATTTCAGTTAGCGGCACAGATATTTTCAACAACCTTTGGTCTTGGATTTGTTGAAGTAGTAGATCCTTTATCTGAAACAAGTATTCCTACTTATGGAACATTATTGCTCATCTTTGCTACTTTGGTATTCATATCCATAGATGGTCCTTTTCTATCATTTCAAGCCTTTCTTGAGAGTTATAAGAAGATATGGCCTTATAACCTTAACCTAGACAGTGTTAAAGTTATTTCGCAATTCGTTGTTAGTGGTTTTAATGCTATGTTTGCTATTGCTATAAAGATATCTCTACCTATAATTGCTGTCATACTCGCGATTGACATCACTGTTGGTATTCTTGCTAAAACTGCTCCTCAGATGAATGTGCTTAACTTGAGTTTTGATGCCAAGATTGTGGTAGGTTTGATTCTTGTGATAGTTTTTGCTATGCCGATGATTACTCTTATGCAGGATATGTTGAAAGAATCTTTCTACAAACTTTGGAGTTTTTTGAAGATGTTTAAGGTGTAGGAGGTCTTATGAAAGGTATAAGAGTTTATGATAATACAAAAATTTATGTTGTTGCTCCAAGTAATTTGATAACAGGGGGTCCTGAACAGTTGCATGCGATAGCACACCACCTAAAGAGGGATCTAGAAATTGAATCTTATATTTATTACTTACCTCCGAAACTTGATGCTGTTCCAGAACCTTACAAAGATTACGGTGTTGCTTTGTCAAAGACTATAGAAGATGAGGAGAAGAATATCATTATAGTTCCTGAGATACCTAAATTTATTGAATTTGCGAACAGGTATTCAAAGATAAGGAAAGTAATATACTGGTTGAGTGTTGATTTCTTCTATCAGTTTTTATTTTATAGGACCCTAAGAGGTATCCTTATGGCTATCGTGAATAGAATTAATTTGATCACGATAGAAAAGATTAATAAAGCACTCTTGCCACATTTTGACATACCATCTATAGCACTTAAGGAGTTTGAAAAGATAGATTTAAAAAACTCATCTATGATTTCAAAGGTATATTTTCACCTTACTCAATCCGTTAGGTCATCAGAACATCTGAAGAGTAAAGGAATTGAAAATACTTTTTGTGTGTTTGACTATATCAACAGGTCTTTTCTTGTTGAAACTTTTGATGAGAGAAGCAAGGAGAATATTGTTTGCTACAATCCCAAAAAGGGTTTTGAGTTTACATCAAAGTTGATCAAATATTCGTCCACTTATAATAGGAGTATAAAATTTGTGCCGATAATAGGACTAGACAGAAGAGGTGTTATTGAGTTACTCAAGAGATCTAAGGTTTATATAGATTTTGGTAGTTTCCCGGGTAAGGAAAGAATACCTAGAGAAGCTATAATGCTCGGGTGTTGTGTGATAACAGGTAGGAGAGGTAGTGCCAGATATTTTGAGGATGTTCCTGTTCCAGATGAGTATAAGTTTGAAGATAAGGTTGAAAACATACCGCTTATACTAGATAAGATACAGGATTGTTTGAATAATTATGAAAGTCATTTACGTAACTTTGATTACTCAAGAGAGTTGATACGCAGAGAACCTGAGGATTTCGTTAATAGGCTGAGACAAGTTTTTGTAAAAGAGTAGATTTCTATTTGACAATAGAGAATAAGTAAGAATGTGATCTTTTTGTATATAAAGTCTCACAAGACAATGTAATGTGAAGTGTTACGGAATGTTTTAAAATTTAGAAAATTCATAGCCTGTAATGTGAAAAGTTTGAGATAGTGTTATGTTATTTTTTTATAATAACCTTATGCTTAAGCTACATGTTTTGATTTATGGTAGAGTTCAAGGAGTAGGGTTTAGATACTTCGTTCAAAGGAATGCTAATAGACTTGGTATAAAAGGATGGGTTAGAAACTTGGAAGATGGAGGTGTTGAGGTTTTAGCATTTGGAGACGATGATAAGATATCTCAATTGCTGATACTTCTACATCAAGGTCCATCTGGAGCATTAGTTATGAAAGTTAAGCATACAACTGAAGAGGTCTCATCTTCTCCTTATGACAGTTTCTTTATAACTTATTAGTGTATGTTTGTTGTCATTTGTTTACACGATAGCAGGTTTGTATGGATGATTTTATGTTTCTGCTGTAATTGTTAATTATTATTAAGTTTAACTCAAGTAAGTTTTTGTTATTACTGTTCTACAACAGACTAATTAGTTGCTTTGTTTTATGATATTGTTTGTGTTATGCGTAGAGTAGTATCCTTCCGTCGTAGTTTGATTCTTTGTTAATAGAAACGCTAGTTTCGTATGCCTCTTTGGTATTGCTAAGATTGAATGAAAATCTACTAAAATTTTCCTCAATTTCTCCTCTATTATTTCTGTATCCACTACCAAACATTGAATTGTCAAGAGTTAAATTCATATTACTTACATTAAATCCTTGGTTTACCAAGTTCTCTTTTATTGTGTTAAGATGTTCTTGGAATAGAGTGTATGCTTCTTTAGTTGAGACCACTATATTGCCTATTATCTTACCATCGTTTGTTGTTTCAACTTTCACGAATACTTTTCCGATCTCTGGGGGGAATAGTGTCATCTTCATCTCACTAGTGCCGTTTCTTAAGTTCATAACTAGCCTACCAGAGAATTCTTCTACCGCCCTTGACAACATCTGTAGTTGGATAAAGAAATTTGGTTGTAGTGAAGTACTTTGTGATTGATTTACAGTTAGTTTGAGGTTATCAAATTTAACTTGCGTTTGTAATGGGTTTTCTATGAACCTGACTTGTTTGTCATCATCTTTTTTGGCTTCACTTTTGGCTAGATTAAGCAATATGTTAAAATTGATGTTTCTTTCTTGGTTAGGATTTTTGTTTTCACCGACATCTGTCAGTGTGAGTTTAGATAAATTAAGCTTCAAATTACTATCTTGAGAGACTAAACTTTGGAATTCTTTTAGAAGCGATCTAAGTTCTTCGTTTGTTGGTCGGTTTAAGAATCTTTGGATTTCAAGAATAACTGATGATATTTCGCCAAGATTTAGTTTTCCGTTGTTTATTTTTGCCTTTATCTGTTCAATTTTATCTTTGATGTCTTGAGGTATATTCGTTTTGTCTGATAGGTTCAAAAGTGTGAGTAAGAATTGATAAAGCCTTTCAAGATTAAAATGCGTTTGTATTGATGTAGGATCGTTGTTTTCAGTTATGGATTTTATTTTATCTATTCCTTTTATGGGGTTATTTGTTCTAGTCTCACTTTTGCTTATATCCAGCGTAAAAGGTCTAGTGTTTGATTTATTGGTCTTATCATCGTTATCTGATTTGTTTGATTTAGTTTTTTCTACAATCTCTTTTTCTGTTTTGGTTGTAGGATTTGTTCTGAATTCGCTATCTGTCTCTTTTTGGTTTTGTGTTTTATCTTTTAGGTTTCTTTCTTCTTTATTAATGACATTTTGGGTAGGTTTGTTTGTTAGTTCGTATTGAGTTCTATTTTCTTCGGTTATTTGCTTTAGGAATGCGTCAAATCTGTCTTCTGCTGGTTTGTTAGTGTCTTTTTTGCTTATGCTAAGTTCTTTATTTATGTTTAAAATTTCCTTGAAATTTAATAAGTTTGAGACATTCATCATTATGAAATTCGGAATTAATCTGATTATATAAAATTTTTTGATTTGTCAGATATTCCGAAAATCTTTTAGTATTACTGTGGGGGTATAGATGGTTGTAGTTCTGTTAATTCTATTTTTCATAATGACTTTTGATGTTTTTGGTAGTTATGAAAGTGCCTACTCAAAGTATTTAAAGGGAGATATATCTGGGGCTGTTTCAGAGATAACAAAGGATATATTCAATGGTGTTAGAGATCCGAGGTCTCACTTGCTGATGATAAAAATATACAGAGACCATACAAAGGACTACAAGCAAGCGATAGAATACGCTATTGAAGGGATAAGACTGTTTCCTGATAAGGAGAGGGAATTTACCCTAGAACTAGGTGAATTATACATGCTTTCTGCTAAATACGACAGGGCAGAGCAGATTTTGGTAAGTCATAATCGTAGGTATCCTGGAGACCCAGAATGCTTGTATATACTTGGTAGAAATTATTACTCTCAAGGTAAGTATCACAAGGCTGTTTCATCGTTAGAAGCATCTTTAAGCTTTGGTATGACCGGTGTTGAAGTTTATGAAGTTCTAGGAAAGTCATACAGGAAGATAGGTAACTATTCAAGAGCGATAGAATTACTTTCTTATGTTTACAATCAGACTAGGAAGGAAGAGATACTGGGAATGATAATAGAAATATCAAGCATAATAGATGTTGATTACTCATCTTATATAAACGCAAGGAAAACTATTTCTACTGTTAAACCTACGACACCAAGGATTACTCAATCTAGACCATCTTCAGTTTATGTTACCCAAGGAATTCAAGAAAATTCTCAAAGTCAGATTTCAAGACAACCTGTTTTAGAAAAACCTAATACATCTGAAACTCAACCTGTTCAGAACTCTGGTGGTGAGGAGAGTATTAATCAGTCACAGAATAACACTATTTCTGAATAACTCTTAAGGAGACAGAAGATGATAGATTTACACTCTCATACATTTTTTAGTGATGGGGTTTTGTCTCCTAATGAACTTGTGCAGAGAGCAAGGCAGTTTGGTTATAAGGCACTTGCTATTACCGATCATGTTGATGCCTCAAATGTTGATTTTGTTGTGAAGGAGATTGTGAATTTTTGTAATTCAATAAGAAGTTATTATGATGATATTATAGTTTTGCCTGGCGTTGAAATCACACATGTTCATCCAGATCAGATAAACGAAGTTGCTGAATTAGCAAAAAAGAGAGGAGCAAAAATTGTAGTAGTTCATGGAGAAACTATTGTTGAACCTGTTGAAAGGCTAACGAATAGGAAGGCTTTAGAAAGTAAGTTCGTTGATATTCTTGGTCATCCAGGACTCATATCAGAGGAAGAGGTTAAGATTGCTGTTAGTAATGGAAAGTACATAGAGATAACTGCTAGAAAAGGACATTCGCTTACTAATGGTTATGTTGCGAAAGTTTGTAAGAAATTTGGTGCTATGATGGTAATTGATACCGATACTCATACTCCTGATAACCTTATAACAAAGGATTTTGCGTATAAGATACTCAAAGGTGCAGGACTTGAGGATGAGGATATTGCTAGAGTTTTTAAGAATTCAGAGGACTTGGTAAAGTCTGTTGTTTAGTTATCTTCTTAGTATTTTTTCGCTTATTCTTGCTGCTCTGTCGGGTGGTAGCCTAGATAAGAGGAATGATGATATTGATAGAGTTCCTTCTCGCTGTGCTATTTGATCTATTTTGAGCAAGACATCAACTATGGTGTTATCTTCCATGTTTTCTAATATCCTTGCTGCGTCTTCGGGTGGTAGTGAGTTTATGTATGTTGCTATCCTCGTTATCTTCTCATCGTAATTTCTAAATATCCTTTGTTGTTGTTCGAGAGATTTTTGGAGTTCTTCAATAGAAGTCATTCTTTGTTGTAATTCGGTCTCTTTGGCTATGATTTCTTTTTCTTTTTCTAATATTTGTTTTTCTCTATTGTCAAGACTTTGCTTAAGGTAGTCAAGTTCTTCTTTGTATCTTAAAAGGCTTTCCTTCTCAATAAGTTTTGGATCTTCTAGTTTCTGTTCAAGAAGTTGTCTTGCGAAGGGTATATTATCATAAACAAAACTTCTATAGTCAATTATACCTAGAGTATCAAATATCATTATTGCTATCGTTATGAGTGCTATGTTTCCAAATAGTAATATGAGTATCCTTCTACCCACGGTAGATAGATTAGAGATAAATACTTCTTAATTTCAAGAAAAAATGAAGTAAAACTTTTTCAAATCTTAGAAGAATTATATCTGAAAGTCTGTTTGAACAAGATCGGAAAAACTGCAAAAGTTAGATAGGAAGTTTATTCATAACTTCTATTGTATTTTTGACACTCTGAACTGATCTCTTGAACATTTCTTTCTCTTCTTCCGACAGTATAACTTCAACTATCTTTTCAAGTCCATTTATACCTAAAACTACAGGGAGTCCGAAGAATATTCCATCTATTCCATACTCTCCCTGACAGAATACTGATGAAGGTAAGACTTCTTTCCTGTCAAATACTATGCTCTCAATCATCCTAACAACGGCCATTCCAGGTGCGTAGTATGCTGAACCTGTTTTTAGAAGACTTACAATCTCTGCTCCTCCATTTTTAGTTTTGTTAATAATCTCTTCTATCTCCTCTTTATTAAGAATACTTGTTATAGGCTTTCCTGAAACGGTCGTTGATGACATGACCGGAACCATTTCGTCACCGTGACCTCCGATAACGATTGCATTTATGGAGTTGTAAGAGACATTTAATTTTTGTTTTATGTAATACTTTAGCCTAGCAGTATCAAGAACCCCCCCCATCCCTAGCACTTTGTTTCTACTGAAACCTGACACCTTGAATGCAAGGTAGGACATTGCATCAACAGGGTTTGTTACTACTATAATGTATGTGTTTGGTGAATGTTTGATCAAGTTTTCTGTGACGGTTTTAACAACCTTTGAGTTTGCTTCTAATAATTCTTCTCTTTTCATACCAGGTTTTCTTGGAAAGCCAGCAGTTATAACGGATATATCACTACCTTCTGTAAGTGAGTAGTCACTACCACCGATAATTCTCGCATCAGAGTTAGATATGGCCAATTGTTGTTGGATATCTATTGCTTTACCTTTCGCTATATCTCCGTCTATGTCAATCAAAACTACATCAGCGTATCCTCTTTGAGAGATAATATTTGCTACTGTCCCCCCAACATTACCAGCACCAACAACGGTTACCTTTAACTTCTTCATAAATGTTACTCTTTGACTGAATTACCAAAACAATTTATCAAGACTCCACGATACGAAAAAGTAGTCTGTGAAAATACCAATTTTACCTGCTTTATCAGTCCCGTGTATGAATGTTTAAGATTAATGGACAACCCTACCTCCTTCTAGAAATTATTACGGAACAACAATATTGGATTCAACAAGAGTGACATTATATATCTATTGTGTTTTGGTAAGAATAGTAGATACTTTTGGTTTATGTATTTAATTTTAGTATTATCTCAGGGTCATCAGGATGTAGGTTACTATATAATCAACTATTGCTATTATGATAACAGATGATACAACTGACTTGGTGGTAGATATACCGACACCTCTTGCTCCTCCTTCTGATTTCATACCATACATACAGCTAATTATACCTATGAAGAAACCTAGTATAGAACTTTTTATTATCATATCAAGAATATCTCTAGGGTTCAAGACGAATAACACTCTATCAAAGTAAGTGAATACGCTTTGGTCAAGATACAGAATTACCATAAACATACCACCTATTACACCTGAGACTACTGATATTGAAGCCATAAACGGCATCATTATCACTATGCCCCATACTCTTGGAACTACTAGGAACTTCATAGGAGAAATGGACATAATCCTAAGTGCATCAACCTGTTCTGTTGCCTTCATTGTTGAGATTTGTGATGTTATACCTGCCCCAACTCTGCTTATCAATGCTATTGCGGTAAGAACAGGACCAAATTCCTTTATCATGACCAGCATTATACCCGAGCCGATGTATTGTGATGTTCCTTTGACAATACTATCCATGCTCTTACCAACATTAAGTGTCATTATCATTCCTGAGAAGAACGATATTGTGACTACTATCGGTAGCGACTTGTATCCAACATCAACTAGAATTTCCATTAGTTCCTTCCTATAGAAAGGTTTTGTGAATGTGTTTTTTAATACATTAAAGGAAAATATGAATATCTCACCGATATAGAAGAAAAAGGAATAAAAAACTCTGCCTATTATTGCTACAGATTTCTTCAAATATCTTATCATACCTCCGATGAAACATTTACGCTATCAACCATGATGTATGGTAACACTGCGTTATAGACATTTTTAGTCTCTTTTGATGCTTGTATTACCTTTTTAAAAATCTCAAATACATTTCCAAAGAGCATTGTATCTTTTACTCTGCCAGTTATCTTACCGTTTTCTATATAGAAACCTGTTTCAACATTTACTGAAAACTCACCAGCGTTGATATTACTCTGTCCCCCACCTAGGAACTGATATACTATCAGACCTCTATCCAGAAGTGATATCATCTCTTTCAGGGTATACTCTCCTCTTGGAATAATTATGTTGGAGAAAGATGGCTTTGGCAAGGAGGAGAATGACCTAAAGCCATTTCCAGTAGGTGTCTGGTTTTGAAGATAAGCAGTTCTTAGGTCATTTACAAATGTCTTAAGGATGCCGTTTGATACAATCTCCTTGTAGTTTGTCAAGACACCTTCGTCATCAAAAGGTTGAGAATTAATTCCCCATTCAATGTGTGGAGAGTCGGCTAGAGAAAACTTGTTGGATAGTATTTCGTGTCCTATCTTATCGCCAACTGGTGATATACCTTTATAAACATTCTCCGCAGAAAATGAGATCGTCATGATTTTTATCAGGTCGTACAGGCAGTTTGGTGCGAATATAACAGGATATTTCCCTGTTTGGACTTTTGCGCTAGTTTGAGCAAAAAAGTAGATGTTTCTTATATGTGATACCATTGATGAAAAGTCAATATCATACCTTGAGGTATGTTTGTCATCGTATAACCACAGTAAGCTTTCATCTCTTCCTACATAAACTCCTTCTACCGATATACCCCAGATTGTTTTGTCAAATGATAGGTCAAGACCCGATGAGTTAATGATTGTTTTTGTTATAAAACCTTTTTCTATCGTTAGGTTTACAACTATTGATGGATCTATTTCCTTTATTGAGCCTATGATCTCTTCTCCTAGTTCAACCATGTCTCTTTCATTCACGTTTTCAAGAGATGAGTCGTATATCTTGATAGGTATTGAGAATGAAGGTTGCTTCGGAAACGAAATATCTAGTTCCTCACCAAACTTACTGATTTCCTCTGCTTTTTGAAATGTTTCTTCTATTTTTGATGCGTCGTTTGTTGAAGAAGTCCCGACTCTACTATTGACTATCAGTCTAACTCCTATTCCCTCTTTTTCTGTGTTATTTATTGAGACTAATTTGTCGTTTTCAAACTTTACGGTAGTTATGTTTTCCCTTTCAACAATTACATCACCTTTTCTGGAACTTATGAGATCCTTTATCTTTATGAAGTTTACAGGCATAATTGTCCTCTTGATTTTTTTAACTTGATAGTATGATATATGAGTTTGTGATAATCTTTCTAACTAGACTAAATGGGGTTAGATTTAAATTTTGCTAACCTATAGAATTACTTATAAGTATGTTAAGAAAAGAGTTGGATTGAAAAGTCTTCAGTTTCATAACTTTTTTGCTTCTCTAGTCTAATGTTTTTCTTTTGAGTGGAATTATAACTACCATCTGTAGTGAGCAAAGGCTTTGTTTGATTCTGCCATTTTGTGTGTTTCTATCTTCTTCTTTATAGCGTTGCCTTGTTCATTGTAGGCGTTTATAATTTCATCTGCTAACTTTTGGAACATATCTTTTCCTTGTTGTTCTCTACAAGCACCTACTAGCCATCTTATGGCTAAAGATAGCGCTCGTTCTGGTCTAACTTCAACCGGTATCTGATAGGTTGCTCCTCCGACTCTTCTAGATCTTACTTCTAACTGTGGTTTGAGATTTTCTATTGCTTTTTCAAGTATTTCTAGAGGGTTCTTTTTAGTTTTTTCCTTAACGATTTCTAAAGCCTTATAGACTATGTTCTGTGCTTTTAGTTTTTTACCATCTTTCATAACTATGTTTATTATTTTGGAAACTAATTGACTGTTATATTTGTGGTCTGGTTGGGGAGTATGTTTTTTGTACGCTTTTTTCTTTCTCATTTGCTACCTCCTAGGATTTGGGTTTTTTGGCACCGTATTTTGATCTACTTGTTCTTCTACCTTCTACGCCGAGTGTATCAAGAGCACCTCTTATTATGTGATACTTGACGCCTGGTAGATCCTTTACTCTACCACCTCTTACTAAAACTATTGAGTGTTCCTGAAGATTATGCCCGATGCCTGGTATGTAGGCGATTACTTCAACTTTGTTTGATAGCATAACTTTTGCTATTTTCCTTAATGCAGAGTTAGGTTTTTTTGGTGTCATTGTGGTGACCCTTACGCAGACACCTCTCTTTTGAGGGCAACCTCTGAGTGCTGGAGACTTACTCTTCTTCCTAACCTTTTCTCTTCCCTTCCTAACAAGTTGGTTTATAGTAGGCATATCTACATCCTCTTTTCTAGAATTTTAGACAAAGGTAAAGTTTATTTTCAACTTGTATTGAGTTAAGATTAGAATTGTTATGTCTTTTGAAAATTTCTTCAAATTTTATTAAAATAATAGAATAAAATTTTACAAGGAGAAGTTTATGGTTTCAAGAGAAGATGTTATAGATACTTTAAGGAGTGTTCTGGACCCTGATTTGGGTATAGATATAGTTAGAATGGGTATGGTTGGTGATGTGAGTATAAATGAGAATGAGATAAATTGTGAGATAGTATTAACTACACCTGCATGTCCAGTAAAGTCAAAGATAGAGAGTGATGTTGAATATGTTCTTAAAGAGAGATTTGGGAGTGACTATAAGATAAATGTTACTATGAAGAGCAAGGTTGTAAAAGCACCAGAAAATCCTACATACAAAACTCCTGTCAATAGGATAATCAATTTAGATAATATAAAAGATGTCAAGAATATAATTGCAGTGTATAGTTGTAAGGGAGGAGTTGGTAAGACTACCGTTTCAGTTAACCTTGCTTTATCGTTAGCAAAGTATGGTTCAAAGGTAGGGCTTTTGGATCTTGACCTTCACGGTCCTAATATTCCGATAATGCTTGGGCTCGTGGGACAGCCAAAGATAAGGAATTCAAAAATAGTTCCACCGGAGATACATGGTATCAAGGTTCTATCTGTTGGACTTCTTACAGATGACTCATCCCCTATCATATGGCGTGGTCCCATTCAGACTACTGCTGTTAAACAGTTATTTGAAGATGTTGGTTGGGGGGATTTGGATTACCTAGTTTTGGATTTACCACCCGGAACTGGTGATATTCAGATAACTCTTTCTCAAAACATACCTATATCTGGTATAGTAATGGTTTCTACGCCTCAACTTGTCGCAGTGATAGATACTGTTAAAGGTGTGAATATGTTTGAGAAAATGGGAGTTCCAATTTTAGGTATGGTTCTAAACATGGCTTACTTGGCATGCGAACACTGTGGAGAGAAAAACTACATCTTCCCGAGAGCTGACATAAACAAGTATCTTGAGAATAGAAAACTTGATATACTCGGAGAGATACCATTATCTCCAAGAGTTGCAGAACTAAGCGACAAGGGAACACCTATCGTTTATGAGGATGAGTCTCATTTTATTTCAAAAATTTATATGGATATTGCTTCTAAAGTAGCATCAATTCTTAGCACACTATCTATGAAGAAAGCGTTATCTTAATAACTCTGGTTTAACTTTGTTTTTATCAAATCCTTCAGAGACTGCTCTTTGAGCTAGTTCTTTTGCTTTGCTCTTCTGATTGTTGTTGTAAAGGACTATTGAAGCTCTATACAAATATTCTGGGTTGTTGCTTACATCGTAAGCCATAAGGTAAGCATTCACAGAGTATTTATAATTAGACTTCTCATATTTCCTAGCGAGGTCCAAGTTGTATTTTTCAAAAGATGCTTTTGTGTAGGAAAGACTAATATTATGTTTTTCTCTCAGTATTCTCTGTGCTTCTTTACCTGCCTCTCCGAATGGGTAAAGGTTAAATGCATGCTTATAACTTGCTATTGCCTTCTTAGTTTTACCTGAACTCTCAAACGCTTTACCTGCTTCTAGCCAATCGTTAGATAGATCTTTCCTTTGTGAAGGAGATAGATTTAAGTAGAAACCAAATGCATAGTATCCAACAAAGATTAGAGTTAAAACAAATGTAGCTAACCTTATCATAACTTCCTCCTGAAAGTATAGTATAATATTTAATGTGGTCTTTTCAAAATTTCAATTCTGATGAAGAGCTTCAAATGTTTAGTATAGAACTCCAATGTTCGTAGAATTTTTATTAAATTTTATAATTAACTTGTTTGGTGATGAGCCTATGAATGAATACATTATAATAAAAGGGGCAAGAGAGCATAATCTTAAAAACATAGACCTTTCAATACCTAAAAACAAGCTAGTTGTTGTTACTGGTCTTTCTGGTTCTGGCAAATCTTCTCTTGCTTTTAACACTATCTACGCAGAAGGTGAAAGAAGATACCTAGAGTCTGTTTCTACTTACGCAAGACAGTTTCTTGGTAAGATTGATAAACCTGATATTGATAAGATAGAAGGGCTTTCTCCTGCTATATCGCTTGAGCAGAGTGCTGGTAAATTCAACCCAAGGTCAATCGTTGCAACCGTAACAGAAATCTACGACTACATGAGACTACTTTTCGCAAGATGCGGAACTCCGACTTGTCATATTTGTGGTAGAGAACTTGAAAAGTTTTCTATTGATGAGATTGTGGATAGAATACTCGGGTTTGAAGGTCAGAAGATAACGATACTATCGCCACTAGTCCAGCAACGAAAAGGTACTTTCAAACACACGATTGAAGAACTTATAAAGCGAGGTTTCACTAGGTTCGTTATTGATGGAAAGTTAGTTGATACTGATGAGGAGGGAATACCAGAACTAGAGAAGAATGTGAAGCATAACATTGATGTTGTTATTGACAGAGTGAAGGTGTCAAAGAGTGATAGGGGTAGGATTTTTGATAGTGTTGATGTTGCGATAAATGTATCTGATGGTAGTGTAGTTGTTGAGTTTCACGAGAGTAGAGAGAAAATATATTTTTCTGACAAATATCTCTGCCCTGATCATTTAGTAGGCTATACCAAGATTGAACCAAACCTTTTCTCATTTAACTCACCTGTTGGGGCGTGCTCTGCCTGTGGGGGTCTTGGAGAGAAGTATGAGTTTGATGTTGATCTTATTATTCCAGACAAAGACTTATCCATAAATGAAGGGGCAATAAAAGCAATAGGTAAGCATCAGTTTGTGTATTGGGATGAACTTCGGGCACTTGCGAGGAAGTATAAGTTTTCGCTTGATACTCCTGTTAGGGATTTACCAAAAGAGATTATAGATGTAATAATGTACGGATCTGATGAGGAGTATAGGGTTATACACTCTTCAAGTAAATCGTATTGGGAATACACTAACAAATGGTATGGTATAATTCCTTCGCTTCAGAGGAGATATGAGAACACTGAAAGCGATGAATCAAGGGAATGGTTTATGCAGTTTATGAGGGCGAGAGTATGTAGTGAGTGTAGTGGTGATAGGCTTAACAGGATGTCATTGTCAGTTAAATTTCTTGATAAAAACATAATAGAACTTACTAAGATGACCGCTTCACAACTTAGGGCATTTCTTGATAGAGCGGATGAGAAACTTGATGAAAAGAGAAGGATGATAGCAAAACCTATAATAAAAGAAATACTCTTGAGACTAAACTTCCTGATTGATACTGGGCTTGACTATATAACGCTTGATAGGAAGGTTTCAACTCTTTCTGGTGGTGAACTACAACGAATTAAACTTGCAACACAGCTTGGTTCTGGGTTATCTGGAATAATCTATGTTGTTGATGAACCTACTATTGGGCTTCATCAGAAGGATACTGAAAGGCTTATTAATACACTCAAAGGTCTAAGAGATTTAGGTAATACCATCATCGTCGTTGAACATGATGAGGATGTGATAATGAGTAGTGACTTTTTGATTGATCTTGGCCCTGGTGCAGGAGTAAACGGAGGAGAAGTTGTTATAACTGGAGAACTTAAGAAACTGCTTGAGGATAGTAAAGTTTCTAATTCACTTACTCTCAAGTACTTGAAAGGTGAGGAAACGATACATGTTCCTGAAAAGAGGAGAAAACCTAAGGGTTTTGTGAAGATCATTGGTGCTTCAGAGCATAATCTAAAGGATATAGATGTTGAGGTACCTATGGGAGTTTTAGTTTGTGTAACGGGTGTATCTGGATCTGGTAAAAGTAGTCTTGTGACTGACACACTCTATCCTGCTTTACACAACAAAATTTACAGGACTAACCTTCAAGAGGGTAAATACAGGAGTATTGAGAACTATGATGAGATAAAAAGGATTATAATGGTAGATCAGACACCGATTGGTAGGACACCTAGATCTAATCCTGCGACATACATAGGTGTATTTGATGATATAAGGAGACTTTTTGCTATGACTAGGGATGCTAGAGCCAAGGGTTTTGATGCATCTAGGTTTAGTTTCAATGTCAAGGGGGGTAGATGTGAGGCTTGTCAGGGACAAGGAGTTGTGAAGGTTGAGATGCACTTCTTACCTGATGTGTATCTTACCTGTGATGTCTGTGGTGGAACTAGGTATAATTCAGAAACGCTTGAGGTTAGGTTTAAAGGTAAGAACATATATGATGTTCTTGAGATGACTGTTGAGGAGGCATATCTCTTCTTTGAGAACGAGAGGAGGATAGCAGAGAAACTCAAAACTATGATAGATGTGGGGCTTGGCTACATCAAGTTAGGTCAGCCGGCGACGACTCTCTCTGGTGGTGAAGCACAGAGAGTTAAAATTGTGGAGGAGTTGTCAAAGAAGTTTTCAGAACATACTCTGTATATTCTTGATGAGCCAACTATTGGATTGCATTTTGAGGATGTCAAGAAGTTAATAAACTCACTACAGCGGCTTGTGGATAAAGGTCACACAGTTTTGGTTATTGAACATAACCTACATTTCATAAAGTGTGCTGACTACATAATTGATCTGGGACCTGAAGGTGGGGAGAGAGGAGGTAGGATAGTTGCTACTGGAACTCCAGAACAAGTTGCAAGAAACAGAAACTCTTACACAGGTCAGTATCTTAAGAAGTACCTAAAGATAGGATAGTAACTTTATTGTTTGCGTTGTTTTTGGCACCTCTTGTTATCTTTTGTCCTAAACAAACGGCTATTGTAGGAAGATTAAAACTTTTTGAGATTACTGAACTTCTCTTTATTGCTCTTTCAACGTCTTTCTTATCAACAATGTATGATACTTCAACTGCTAGAAGTACTTCACTGTTGGGATCTGTTTTCGGTCTTCCCGAAACAACAACATCAATCTCTATAGTATCATCCTTTTCTTCTTCAGTTATAAGTCCTTTATCAACCGCATCTTCTAAAACTTCTAGTAGGCTCTCGTGGTCTATAACTTTACATCTTCTTATCATCCTTCCAAAATACGCTGGTGCCTTCTGCCTAACTTTCATCTCCAGATTATCACCCTTTAGCATTGCAACATCGTCTTTAAGTTTTTTGACCTCTATGAATAATACTTGGAAATCTTGGGATAGTTTATCAACCTTTTTGGCGAGGGGTTTGTGTTCGTTTTCAACGAAGTTGTGGAAGTCTTGTGATAGGTTATCTACTTTCTCTGACAAGTTATCAACTTTTTCAGAGATAGGTTCGTGCTCGCTTTTGATGAAGTTATCAAGTTTTCTGGATAGTTCTTCTAGTTTCTTGGGTATGTTGAAAATTTCTTCTGTTAGGATTATCTTTCTTATTTCTTCCAGTAGTTCGGGATATTGTCTTAAGGCTTCCATTAACTCTTTAGCGCTTCTTACTCTTTCATCAATCACAGTTTAATTATAGTAAATTATACTATGTTTTTCAATCTCATACCCTTAGCGGATTTCAAGAACATAGATTCCAATCTGAATGCTCTTAAATAATTATTCTATGGAGTATATAGGTGAAGTGGTGCTGAAAAGAAATTCTGAGAAAAAGGTAAGGAATTTCTATCTATGGATATACAATGACGATATAAAGAAACTTAGGATTGATCAAAAGAAAGATGGGTTTGTTAATGTTCTCTGTGAAGATGGAAAGTTCCTATGTGTTGGATTCTACTCAAGAGACTCAAAAAAACCTATTAGGATTCTATCTTACAACAAAGAATTTGACATACGCCTAGAAATAAAGAAAAGGCTTCTTTTTTCGTTAGACCTGCGGAAAAAACTCGTAAGTGGTGGAATAATAAGCAATGATAACTTCAGAGTTGTCTATTCAGAATCTGATTTTCTACCAGGTCTCATCATTGACAAATATGGTGAGTTTGCTGGAATTCAGATAAGGAATAAGTTATTTGAAAAGATATATGAAGACACTATCCATAGCATAAGTACCTTTCTGGGTCTGTCAAAGATATACGAAAGAAGTTATGGTGAATTCAGAGAAGATGAAGATCTTCCTCCAAGAAATATCCCTGTAAGGGGTAGTATTCCTAGTCTAATAAGGATCTATGAAGGAGATGTTCAGTTTGTTTTTGATCCATTCAAGGGACAAAAAACGGGTTTCTTCCTTGATCAAGCAGTCAACAGAAGGATTGTAAGCAATATGTGTAGTAGTGGAATGAGAGTTTTGGATGTTTTCAGTTATGTTGGAGGATTTGCTATTCATTGTGCGAAGAAAGGTGCTAAAGTGGTTGCGGTTGAAAAGAACGAATACTACTCGCATCTAATAGATGAGAATTCTAGGCTTAACAATCTGAAGGACAATGTGAAGGTTGTTTGTGGAGATGCGTTTGAGGTTGTGAAGGAGATTGACGGGTTCTTTGATATTATAATACTTGATCCACCAACACTTGTCAAAAGTCTTTCAGAATCTAGAAAGAGATTGCCTGTACTTATAGAACTTATTAAAAACAGTTTAAGACTTCTTAAACTTGACGGGAAACTAATTGTTTTCACTTGTTCATACAACCTACTTAAGGAACATTTTATAGCAAGTATCAGAATAGCAGGTATGGAGACTGGGTATAGAATAAGAATTGAGCAAGAACTTTTACAATCTCCGGACCATCCATGGATACTACAAATGCCGGAAACACTCTACCTCAAGGGTTTTGTGGTCTCAAAATTGTCAAGTTTCTAATTTCTACACATCAAAGCACTCACGCTTTTGTGAGATTGAGATAGTTAGAGTTTATTAATTAAAATTAGGTTTAAAGTAAGGTGATCAGGCTTCTATTGGTTGTCTCAATACTTCTATTTGCGTTTGGTTATTCCGAGTTGTTTTCTGTTGTAACTATTGATAGGAACTATATACTTTCTCCTTTGAAGTCTTCTTCAACAACAAACGATAGTGATTTTTTCACATTTACAGGAGCGACAGCAGAGTTTGGTAAATACTTGCCAGAACCATATACTGATTTTAACCACTTCTGGGTTTCTAAGGCTGCGGTTTTTGGAGAAATTTATAGGTATAGGAACTCTTTCAGTATAACTTTATTCTCTGACATAGAACTCATATCATCATCAAACAGCATAATATTTTTTGATCCTAGAGTGTTCTACTGGCAGGAGGGTATCTTGTTATCACACAAGTATGACATCTTCAACTTTCAATTCAGTTTTACTCACAGATGTAAGCATGATGTTGATAATGCAGATATTGTAAGTATCTCAAATGAGGTAAGAGCGAGAGTGATTATATGGGATAGCCTGTGGTTTAGGGTATTTACGGATCATTTGATAATACACAGTTTTGATAATAGTATTGTTTTGAAGGGTGTTCCTTTTGTAAGGAGTGATTTTTATATTCTTGCGGTTGACTCAAGTGTTTGGTATAGAACAGTTCCTTTCACAAGTTATTCTACATACTCAGACTACAAAGTTAATAGGATAGTAGGTTCGGTGTCGTTTGGAGGGGTTTTAGACCTTGAACTTGGTAAGAATTTTGGTTTTTACTTTAAGGCGTATCAGTGGTATGACTTTCTCGCGGATAATGAGATATGGAATTGGAGTAGAATAAGAGATGTTATTGGGGAATACTACCTTGAGCTAGCATTCTACGTTAGGAATGGTGGTATGAGAATGTTTTTCTTCATTCAAAACAACTTTCAAAGGGATCCTGCCATAGAGCCATACGACCAAGGTTCGGTTAATCTGATACACTTCGGTCTGAAAGCGATAGATGAAAGATTTTCCTTCTGAAACTTAGGAATTACTTGTATTTGAACTCTCCTATTCTAGGTTGTCTTGCTTGAAAACCAAAGGATATTTTTGAATAATTATGTTGAGGTTCAGATAGTATCTTTAAAAATCTAATCTTGATGAAATTGTAGATAATTCAGTTTTGAGAGATTCTAGTGCTTGTTAAGTATATATCTTATAATCCAGGTCTATCTTCCTCCATAGGAACCAAGTTTTGGTTTTATTCCTAATAATTTCTTCGCAAGATTAATTATAATCTGAAAACTGACATATACTGAAAGGAAAGGGTGTATAAGGAAAGTTGTGTTTTTGTTTTTCAAAGAAAGTATTATGGAGTGTGCAATTGGGAATATTATGCTCAAGGAATAGGGTATAAAAAGGTATTTTTTTATTTTTGCTTTGAAACTTAGAAATTCGTTTCTATTTGAAAATCCTGTGCCTGGATGGTCTTTGTAATGAACATTAACAATGGTTTTCCATTTCAGTTTCTTTAAATATCTAGACATATTCTCTGACGAGTAATGGAGTATAGGTTGGTTTTTGAGCATTGCTATATCGTATTTAGAATGGACATACAAGTTAAAGGTTTTTGGGTAAAGACTAGTATCGTTGAGATAGTTTGGAGCAATATCGAAAATTGAGTTCTTCTCGACAGTAACTGAAGCACAAATGTCAAAAAATATGTCTTCTTTTTTAATTTTATCTTTGTCAATTATTATAAAATCTTCTCTATCTTCTTTAGAGAATTCTCTTCTGATCCTAGAGATGA
>JANXAC010000018.1 GCA_025061835.1 Spirochaetota bacterium | reverse complement strand
ATTTGTGACTCTTGTGTTCCCTATCTTAGACCAGTTTATCGGCACATCATCTCTAAACCACTCTTGATCTCCTGAATAGAACCCTTCAAGTATCTCGTCGCCCATAAATATCATAGGTATTCCTCTTGCAAAGATAGCAGTCGCAAGTCCCGTGAGCGTTTGATATTGAGCATCATATTCACCATTACCCCAACCTCTATGTTTTAAGTCTGCAGCAGGTCTCCTTTTACCATTGGCTACTTCATCGTGAGATGATAGATACTGAACAGCAATCAAGCCGTAAGGATTTTGGTTATCTAGTCCATTATCTAACGCACTAGCGAGAATGTAATTACCTAAACTGCTCATATTAAGGTCAAGGGGAGTAGTTTTAAACATCTTCTTAAGTTCATGAGCTAGGTCAACATTCCATTGAGCATCCTGCCTACCACTATTCTTATGCGTAATCCAATTCCAAGTCGGTAGGTTCTCCGCTATAAGCATTAAATTAGGTCCGTTACCATCGTTGGTAGCGAACTGTCTCAGTTGTATAGCCATGTCGTACAAGAAACTACCTCCTGGTGAAGAGAAGTTGTTGTAAGCTATAAAATATGTCGCATCAAACCTAAATCCATCTATCTTGTAGAACTTCATAAAGTATTTAGCACTGTCTATCAGAAACTTTTTGACAATCGGATTTGAATAGTTGAAACTTGGTCCCCAAGGCGTAGAACCTGAATACCAATATGTTTGTGGATTGTTCCAATCAATAGCAGGGTCGTAAGCTGCTATGATATCATCACCAGGTCCTATGTGATTAAATACAAGGTCAAGTATAACGGCCATCCCTCTCTTGTGTGCTTCATCAACAAACTTCTTGAAAGTATTTACTGTTGTTAAGTTTGTTCCAACATACGCAGTTTCAGGAGCGTAGTATAGCACATAGTTGTATCCCCAGGATTGGTCTCCAGCAAACTCATTTATCGGTAACGGCTCAATCGCAGTGAAACCTAAGTTAGTGAGGTAATCAAACCTATTTATAGCAGTTTCAAAAGTTCCCCATCCATAGTAATCCCCAGGTCCGTTTGTGTAAAAGGTCCTTATATGGATTTGATAGATAATGTAATACTCATACCCAGGTCTTTGCCAAGAAGAAGATTGCCACGTGTAAGATGAGTGGTCTATTATGACAGACTCATTACCAGATGTATCCATAGCAGGTGAGTAGATATTCTTCTTTGCTCCCGGGTCTGAAATCCAGTGTAGGTATGGATCGTTATATTTTTCTATAACAAACTTATACTTCTGTCCAGGGGAAGTGTTTGAAAGTATAGTCCACCACCACACTCTGTCTCTGCTTAGATACATATTCGTCCTTTGCCATCCACTGAAGTCTCCTGCCACCCAAACTCTCCTTAAGTTAGGTCCATAGAATAAGAAGTAAGTAACACCACCACCTTGATAGTTAGCTCCAAACCATTCAAAGACAGCATTGGTTGGAGGGTCTCTGTATAGATTTGTCTCACTCTCAAAGAAGTAAGGGAATGACTCCCACCAGTTAGCAGGAGAATGTACGTATATCTTGTCCGGTGATGATATTATAGTTGCTATTCTGTTGGTTATATAATTGGTTCCGCTAACGGTATTAGTTGTTGAATTGGTTGTTGAGTTTGTGATACTGTAAATAGGAATTGATACTATTCTATCATACATAGGTCCATTTTCACTTTTTATAGGTTCCTGATCGGACCAACTAGCATCTTTTCGTAGTTTTATACCAACTTTACTAGTAGCAAAATCTATGTTCGTAAGTCTGAACACTACAAACTCATTATGATTTGATAGTCTATTAACGGCACCGTTTATTACTGTACCCACTACCCAGTAATACAACTGTGGAGAAGCCCAAGAATTTATTTTAGAGTTCGTATATACATACACCCAAAGATCATTAGGAGGAGCGATATAAACATTTGAAATAGAAATAAAGATTTGATTAGTATTGGTATCTATGTAATGAGTGTTTGTTATATAGAATGTAACATTACTTGTAGAATAATTAGTCACCCAGACATACACAGGTTGGTTAATGTAAGTGTAATTAGTATTAGTGTAGTTATTCGTAATATATGTATAGTTTGTGTTATTGACCTGGTTGTAGTTTGTCCTAGTTTCTTGAACAGTAGGATTATTACCACAACTGTGTAAAAATAGGAACAAGATAATAACTACAAAAACATACACAAACTTCATACATTACCTCCTTAATACGAAACAGTATAACTATCACTCCACACTCTTATAACATTCGTGAAGAAACCATCGTTTGTGGTTATCTCATTCAAAGGACTTTCTGGTAAAACATGCAGTGCACTATTTCTTTCATCTCCATCAGGTCTTCCAAGAACTGCTATGAACCTCAAAACGGAACCATTCTGAATTCCCACTAAACCTAGAGGCAAGGCAACCTCCCAACCGAAAGCATTATTAATTCCAAACATAACTCCCTTATCATTCCCAGGTACCCAGGTATTAGCAATGTTTGTCCAGAAGTTTGTAGTTCCAACCACTGCAAGATATATACCTGCACCATTTATTTGATTCGTTTGTCGCAACCTCATTTGTATCTGTATGTCAGGATACCTACCGTTTGTCGGCATGTATATAAACCTACCTTTTTGAGCAAGTCCAACCCACGCATCGTTTGTAAGACCACTAGTTGAGTTTGTGTCTATTGATATACTTAACTTCAAACCGTTATCACCTAAGTTCGGAACATTATAGTTGCTCACAAATATGTATAGGAAATGTCCATCATTCGTTACCCTCATCCTAGCAATTCCCAAATTGGTGTAAGGATTAACACCACTAGCACTAGCAACAAGTTTGGCATCATTCCAACCACTATCATAGAGACCATCTATCGTGAAAAGTGACTTGAGAATAGTTATCGTTCTAGACTCACCAACTATACCACTAGAAGAAACTGCTCTCACCTTAACATAGTTATATCCACCAGATAAATTAGGAATTGATAAAAACTGAATTCTCTTCACAACATTTGTCCAAGATGAAATCAAGTTTGTAGTAGCCGTGTTTGTAAATACACCAGATGAATTTGAGACTATAACGCTTATATTAGTTATACCATCAGGATCAGATATATCAACATAACCATTTATATTAGTATCCGAAAATGTAGCAATATAACTACCTTGAATACTTGTTATTTTAACTATCGGTATGTTTGAAATTTTAAGATTTATACCTACGGTGTATGAAGAGTTCAACTTAGATATAAGAGTTATCAAAACATGGATATTATTATGACTTGGTGCGGAGATTACACCTGTGAAATTTGAAAGAGAATAGAACTGAAAATTGTTTGAAAAACTATTGTTAGTAACGATGAGATAGAATTTATCAACATCATTATACGAAAAGCCACCTTCCAAAACTCCTTCAACTAAATGGTAAGGTTGAATTATAGCAGACTCAGTTATCCCAACGAGTGAAAAACTTACATTTGATGTTAAACCATAAACATAGTTTGTTTGATTATGCACATTCGTGTAGTAGTTTGTGTTAGTAACGAGATTCACTGTATTTGTGTTGGTTATATAGTTCGTGTTAGTATGATAAACCGTGTTTGTATTGCTGATATAATTTGTAGAGAAGATTTGGTTTGTTTGATTAACATTCACAACATTCTGTTGAACAGTCGGGTTCTGAGAGCAAGAGAAAAGCGCAACCGCAACAAAAAAACTAAATATGCTCACACAATACCTCATAACCTAATCTCCTACCAAAATAATATAAATAAAGGCCAATGCATTTTCAACAATGACAGATTATCCCTAATTGTTAATCCTAGACTTTACTTCAATGAAAACCTTTTAGTTGTATTGATTCTCTTTTTATATACATAATTCTATATTCAATAATCCCATGACACCAGAGATACTTAAAAACATAAATCCTCTTACTCTAGTAACCTTAGGTGTCCTTTTCACTTGGATGCTTAACAACCTAGGTGCAGCTCTATCTTTTATATTTCCTGTAATCAATAGAAAGGTTCTTGACTTTCTACTTGGTCTTTCTGGTGGTATAATGTTAGCAGCAAGTATATGGTCTCTTCTGATACCTTCCGTTGAAATATCAAATTTTTTTAACCTACCAGGCTGGATTGTTGGAGGTACGGCATTCATACTTGGGGGAGTGACGGTAAAAGCCATAGACAGTATACTTCCTCATGTTCACATTGGTTCAGATAATGTGGAAGGAATTCCCTCCAATTTTAGAAGAGTGACATTGCTTTACCTAGCAATGACATTACATCATATACCAGAAGGTTTTGCGGTAGGAGTAGCACTCGGCGCTATGGGACTAATACCAGAGTATAGTGGCATACCTGTTGCTGTCGGTATAGGTATCCAGAACATACCTGAAGGACTGGCTTTGGCTGTCGCTATGTTAGCTTACGGAATAAGCAAAATCAAGAGTTTTATTTACAGTGTTTTGTCAGGTTTTTCAGAAGTAGTAGGTGGAGTAGTAGGTTTACTCTTTATCGTTAGCTTCCCTCAACTGCTTCCAATCTCGCTAGGTATCGCCGCTGGTGCGATGTTTTTTGTAGTGATAGAGGAGGTCATACCAGAATCTCAACTTTCAGGGAATACCGATATATCAACAATTGGTGCTATGGTTGGATTTATAGTAATGATGACACTTGATACCATCCAAATCTAACCTGTTTGATTACAAAATCTACTACTAAGGCAATCACATACCCACTGGACAGAAATGGAATAAACGGTATGGAGTTTTTTGAATTCACTTTAGCCCAAATTATCCCTATAAGAGTTCCTGTTATCAACGATAGATTAAATGTATAAAAATCACTCATAAGTGAAAAACCTATCAACACTTTAACATCACCTCCTCCGAACATATCTGTCAGGTTCTTCCCCCTTAACCTTGAGTATATAAACAATATAACCAGAATGACACTTACCTCAAGTGTATTTAGAAGATATTGAATTCTCGTATGATCAATGAAAAGGATACCTATTCCAAATAACATGTAAGGTATGGTAATGTAATTAGGCGCTATCCTGTGTTTAATATCAAACACTGACAAGATAGTAAAAACTACTAGGTTAATGAATATTGTTGCTAGATACATTTGGAATTTCCTTCTTCAAAGAATATCTTACCTCATCAAATGAAACAACATCAAAGATTTTTAACACTAATACACCAAAAATTATTGGAATAATGGAATTAAACATACCACTCACAATTAGTCTTAATATAGAACACATCTTCCTTCGTTTGTCAAATTAAACTAACCGAGAAAAACTCATTTAAGTTAAACTTGAGATATAGGTCTTTATTCCGAACATAGTTATTGATTTCTACCATGACGGTAGATCAAACTAAACAGGGAGGTTTGTATGATAGGTAGAGTAACTCAAAATTCCATATCAAACGAATTTCTCTTCTATCTCAAGGACAGAATGGTTGAGATGAACAAGAGACAAACGGATCTAACGAGTATGAGTAAGATAAGGATACCAGAAGATGATCCTGTAGGCACAACCACATCAATGCAGTTCCAAAGTAGAATAAAAGAGATAGAGACATTCATAGCCAACATTGAAGAAGGTGAAGCGAAGCTCAACCTAATAGACTCAACACTTCAAAGTGCCACAGACATACTTCAAAGGATAAGGGAACTTACAGTCCAGGCAGCAAACGGAACATACACAAAGGACGATACTAAGAAGATGGCGATAGAAGTTGATCAACTCATAAGGGAACTTGTTAGTATTGCAAACTCGTATTACAAGCAAACTAACCTCTACGGAGGATATAAAACAGACCTTCCGTTCAGAGTTGAATACGGTCTCTCAGAGGATCTTGATTATGAAGTAGTTAAAAAGGTTGTATATATGGGAGATGATGGAATTATATTCAGACAGGCTGATACCACTGACTTTGTTCAGATAAATCTCAACGGCAATAGACTATTCGCATCTGAAAATATGATAATAAGATCATCAACACCAGGAACTGGTTTTGTGGTGGATAGGGATATGTCTTTCAAGATAAATGGTGTTGAGGTAAAGGTTTATAAAGGAGACACTCTTGAGACGATAGTTGATAGAATAAACGAACTAAAGATGCCAGTTAAGGCTTATATTGATAACTCAACAGGCAATAATTTCTTTGTTTTAGAAAGCACCATTCCTCACAATATTGCTATTGAAGATGTAGGCGATGGCGATGTTATGGAAAGGCTTGGAATCATAAGAAAAGGCGCTCCCGCACCCCTTAACTACACCCCTGAAGCAAAAATATTCGTTATGTCTCTCTTTGATGTTCTCATAAAGATAAGAGATGACATGTTCGCTGGAAGACAACAGAATCTAGGAGGTGAGGACCTTAGCATGATTGACAACGGTTTAGATAACTTCTTAAGATACCGAGCAGAAGTCGGAGCAAGATTAGAAAGACTTAAGACTGTGAATATCAGATTAAATACGGACATAGTCTATGTCAAGGACATCCTAGCAAAAACTCAAGCAACAGATATACCACAAACCGTAATTGAACTTAGAATGCTTGAACTAACACACCAAGCAGGACTACAAGTAGGAGCAAAACTGATGGGACTCTCATTACTTAATTTCTTAAGATAATAGCACATTCTAAAATCACAAACTTCAATACTATCTGCGATATTTTATCCCGGCAAAGGATCATACATCAAACCATAACATATTCCTTGAGTATGATCCCTGACAATATTCATCCGAAGAGTCTTTAGAAATTCAAGTAGAATATAGTCTATCCACAGATTTATACAAAAATAGTCCCCCAACGAAATCTAAACTACTTTACTAAGTAGTAAAATTCGCTTAAAGAATGTTGCATTCTACCTAACGAAACCAAATTAGTAGGAGTCTATAATACTTCTGTTCTTTATGGCTCTTGAAAGTGTAAGTGTATCCGAATATTCTATGTTTCCACCTAATGGAACACCTTTAGCTACTGATGTAATCTTCACATCAATAGCACTCTTCCTAATGAGTGATACTATGTAGGAAGTAGTTATCTCACCTTCTGAGTCTGGGTCAAGTGCGAAAAATACTTCCTCAACTTCAAGTTTCTTTATTCTATCAATCAGTTTGTTAATTGGTAGATCTCCAGGTCCAACTCCATCAAGTGGTGAGATAACCCCACCAAGAACATGATAAAGTCCATCATACTGTTCAGTTTTCTCAATGACTAACACATCACTAGGCTTTTCAACTACACATATTACTTTTCTGTTTCTCTCCAGGGAGGAACAAACAACACAAGGATCTGTATCAGACACCATACCACATTCAGAACACACCTTTACTTCATTTTTCAACTTTTCAATAACATTAGATAATCTTGAAATTATGTCTGACTTTGAAGTTATAATGAAAAGCGCAATCCTTTCTGCAGTTTTAGGACCTATACCAGAAATATCGCTCAAAACCTCAATCATCTCTTTTACACTATTTGGAAGGATATTCATATACAAAAATTTTTATTGATACAAAAGCATCCTTTCTATAAAATTAGAATCATATAGGAGGAGATCATGAATAGAATAATAACAACACTTATATTTCTGTCTCTTACAATATTTGTTTTTGGACAAGTGAAGGTTAATATATGGCACGCCTACCGTGGTGATGAGAAGAAGGCAATAGAGCAAGTTGCTAATACCTTCAACATAACTTACTTTGATGTCCAGATAAGTCTCCTACCAGTGCCGTTTGATGCGATAAACGATAAGCTGAGGACAATGGTTCCTTTAGGCAAAGGTCCAGACTTGTTTATATTCGCACAAGACTTTACAGGTGAATGGGCTAACAACAACATCATCGTTCCTGTTGACTCTTTCGTAACCAAAGAGATAATATCTCAATTCCCGAGGTATCTGGTTATGGCTTATGTCTATGGCGATAATGACAATCTCTGGGCACTACCTATGTCCTTCAAGAACCTGATCCTGTTTTATAACAAAAATTACATATCAACCGTTCCTAACACCTGGAGCGAGTTGATAGAACTCGCAAAGAAATTCACTGACCCAAGATCAGGTCCTTATGGTAGAAGAGGATTCGTGTATGACATGGGCAACTTCTACTATCACACGATGTGGATACAGGGATATGGTGGTAGAATATTTGAGAAAAGAAAAGGAACCGAATACTTTCCACTCCTTGATACAGAACCAGTTTATAACTCTATAAAGTATGTCCTTAGGCTTAAGAAACTTATAAATCCTACCGGTGATCCAAAAGCAGAGGTAGGTGCAGATGGTTCAACCGTTACAGAATTATTCAATTCAGGTAATGCTCTGTTTGTTGTTAATGGTCAGTGGTTTAGAGCAGAGATATCACCTAAGATTAATTATGGTGTTGCACCATTCCCCATAATAGATGATTTACCAGGGATAAAAGGTTCTGGTAGAAGAGCAATACCATTCCTCACGGTAGAAGGAATATTTATGTCCTCTAATGTCAAGAATAAACAAGCAGCATTCAAGGTTATGCAGTTCATAACGAGTCCGCAAGCAGGTAGAATATTCGCAAAAGTTGGTAAGCAAACACCAGCTAATGTTGGAGCATACCAATATTCTGAAGTCAAAAACGATCCAATCTCACAGATATTCATAGAGTCAGCGAAAGAAGCAATACCTATGCCGAATGTTCCTGAAATGGCTCTAACTTGGTCTCCAGCAACAAGTGCTCTAGTTGAATCAACCGGACTTGACGCAGATGACCCAAAACTTGATACAAAAATAAAAGACATCTGGAAAAAGAGACAAAACGAATTAGTAGGACTTATAAAGGCTACCTACAAAAGGTAAACACCCCACATTCCTACTACCTTAAATACTATAAAAGTACCACTTCAACGCTTCTTGAATATTAAATACCCAAACTCAAATACCCAATAGTAAGTGATCTTATAAACTTCATCAAACTACTTTCATTCATAAAGACCTTCTAAAGAAGGATGATAAAATAACTTTAAAACTAAAACTTTGTAAAGGGGAGACCGTAATGGTATCCCCTTCTAACGATTATCTTAATACTTTACATTCCTATCTCACCAAACACTGCAGACTTTAACTGAATTGACACACTATCCTGATACTCAAAGGATGAAACATAAAACCTTTTGTACGATATTGATATATCCGTGTTTGGATCAATACTGTAGGCAAGCTCTAATGTAACGAATGAGTCTCTCAGCACATCCTCAAAGAATTCTCTAGCAGACTGTATATTATTTCTTTGATATACGACAGTAGCGTATGAAGGTATTCCTGTCAGTGTCTTTACGATATCCTTCGTTATCTTAAATCTACCTATCAGTCTGTTTATTGAAAAGTTTATATCCTCCTCTGGCCATAGTTGTTCGTATGTTATATTAAAGTCAAGCATATTACTGACCTGGAATCCACTTGAACCCAGAATTCCGTTAAACGGTGGTAATTCAGATGCTACTAGTAGGAAGAGTTTTAGTTCTTTTTGAGCGTCATACATTGTATCAAAGTAGGAAGGTATGAACTGACCTGTTATCCTCCTATACTCTATTCTATAAGGAATTATTCCTACAATCATACCTTTCAGTCCTGCCGAGAAGCCCTCCCCCTTTAGAAGGTTGAACCCTTCTGAATAGTTCTTTTGTTGTGCTATGAAGTACAGATATGGATTGTCTGTGAGTTTATTTATGTATATACCTGCTTTTCCAATATCAGCAAAAAGAGTTAATGAGAAGACTCCTACATCAACGATAGGAAAGTCAATATCAGAACCGATCAAAAACACAGTAGGATTACCTTCGTATGCATAGTTGGATATAACGAATGGCTCAAGGTCTGCAACACCAGAGATACCTATCGCTATATTACCAAGAACAGGCGTTCCATAGATCGGTCTTACGAATGTCCTAGCACCAAACAACCTACTTCTTGATAAGTCAGCTATAGCACTTTCAAACCCCCAATAACCAAAATCTAGGTCAAACTGGAACCCAATCCTCCTTATCGCAGGAAAACCTAACATATTGGAATATCTATCCATCAAGAACCCATGTCCTAGTGTCATATCTGGAATACTACCTATTCTGATGAACACACTCTCACCTTTGGTACCATAACTTATGAACAAAACTTTCTTGAAAAGGTCATCTAGGAAGTCCGTTATGAAGAAACCTTCACTACTGAACCCGAAGTTGTATTCGTAAGAGTTATACCATTTTGTAGTATCGTATATATTATTCTTACCATCCCAGTAGCTGACCAGATATAATCCAAACCCAAACTTACCAACTCTTAGTATTGGTGAAAGAACTATCTTATTCCACACAAAACCATTTATATTCTGTGAGCTTATCTCCCAACCAAAATTGAATTGAGGTTGCATAGCATCTGGTGGGACTGAATCTTGTTGTTGAGGTAGTTGCTGTTGTGGCTGAGTTGGCTGCTGCGGCTGGACAGGTTGCTGTGGTTGTAGTTGTTGGGGTTGAGCAGGCTGTTGTTGAACCTGTTGAGGTTCAGAAAAGTATCTATCAAAGTCAGATGACTGAATAGGTTTAGGTTCTTCAATTTCAATCGTTCCCAGATAGCTATTGATGGTGCTAGAAAAACCTTCCCTTATTTCAACACTTCTACCATTAGCAGCAGTTAGCTGAACGATCCCTTCCCTTACAAACACCTCCATAAGAGATATATTACCTTGTCCTTTACTGTAAATGATACCAAAATCAGTTCCTCTTACGGCAGCAATACCCGTTTCAGTTCTTACTTTAAGTTCATCAAACTGTGAGAGTCTTTTGAATATAGCTCTCAACTTACCTGCCCCAAGATCAACGGTACTTTCCGTTTGAAATTTAGAAAGAGATATAGTAGTAGAATTATAGATTTTCACAGTCTTATTAGGTGCTAGTTTTATCTCTGCATAACCATCAGGTCCTGTTCTGACGATAGAGTATAACGGTATAGTCACACCAGAATCCAAATTCTTATAAATCGTAGGTTGTCTTGTCTGATCACCTGATATAGCATATTGAACATCTCCCATAACTACTTCAGCAAAAGGATACTTGTCAGATTGTGCGTATGCAATACTAACCGAAACAATTAGTGCTAACACAAAGATTGTAAAATATCTCATAAAATCCTCCTAGAAAGAAATTTCAGTTGATACTGAAGTGCTCTCAAGTGGCTTAAGAACTTTTTGTCCTCCTTCCTCAAACCAATCAAAAGTCCTTCGGTAAGATAGAACAATACTAACCATATCAGAAACTTTGTATGAAATCTTGGTCAAAAGTATAGCATCTACTGATTCCGTTGTATAAATATCCCTAAATTCATCTATGTTTTTCCTATCATAAACTAAACTGAAGGCAACAATCTTAGTCAGTTCTCTATCTATATTCAGCGTTATCCTCATTCTAGGATATGTTGTATCGTCAAACGAGTCTTCCAATGTTACCAAAAAAGTCGCTATTTTCTCAAAACTAACACCTGATGTAAAAAGCCATCCAAAGTATCCATTAGTTATCCCATCCAATAGGTCATACTTTGTTAGATAGGTATTACCTATAATTATATATCTCTCCGCATCATACAACGAGTCAAAAAACGAAGGAAGGAACTTAGGCTGTAGTATCCTAAGTTCAAGGTTGTAAGGTATGAATGACAATATACTACCTTTAAGTCCAGTCGCTTCACCGGTTCCCTTACCTAGAATATACGCAAAATCAGCATACCATTCCATATTGAACACTGGCTGTAGTTGAATCAATGGTAATCCAACATCTACACCAAATATAAATACCCTATTAGTGCTATTCGGACTATCAGAGAACTGATACGGGTAATCCTTCGGAGGAATTGGATTTAGAGGATCAAGGTCCATAACAACCGAACCACCTATCTCAAACCCATCAAGAACAGGTATTTGAGTCCCATACAATGGTCTAGCAAATGGTCTTAAACCTATTATGTCAAAATCAAAGATATTATCAACGAAAGTCTCTATACCTCCATAGTCTAAGTCAATGTCAAAAGCTATACCAAACTTTTTTATATTTGGATAATTAACATTGTTATCGTAATTATTCATAATAAAACCATTTCCTATCCTCCCATCGTCTATCTGTCCTATCTTAAAATATACTGGTTTCTCACCCTTTTGAGCCCACCTTAAGTATCTTATCTTTGAAAGGATTGCTTGCCAAGAGTTCCATTCAGTTGCTCTTATATTCCAGTTCGCATCAAATTCAAGGTTTATATCTAGACCAACGCCAAACTTTCCGATGGCAAAATCAGGTTGCCCCTTGACCTGAAAATATGTAACACCATTTATTACAACTGTTCCAAAAGATAACCCAAAACCAAACTTTGGTGCAGACTCCTGTTGATATCCTTGTTGTTCCTGTTGCTGGATAGGTTGAGAAAGCACTACCCCTGACAACACGAACACAAGTAATAGACTGATAAACACTCTCATTCCTATCCTCCTTTCAAAATATAATATTACATCCATCCCTAAATTTCAAGTTCTAAGTCCAACGAACTACAATAGCTTCAAATGTTTAAACCAGTGAATTAAAACTACTGGAAAGCAACGAACCTTTAACCCCAAGCCTCAGATTTGAACTTACTCTTATCCACTTTTAGTTCATTAATTATTATATTTTCTATCTCTTTGACAAAAGGTGTATTCCCACAAGCATAGAAAACATCTTCCTCACCGGTTATATTGTCAAGTATCAAGTCCCTTGTTATCCTTCCTCTTAGTCCCTTCCAGTCATCGCCGTCATATCTTGTAACGGTTATAAACCCCTTAAAGTTCGGGCTCTTCAACATTTCCTTCATATCATTCTCGTATATGAAATCTCTAGGCGTCCTAAAACTGTAAAACAATGTAACCTTAGTATTCGGCATAGAATCATATATATACTTCATAGCAGACCTCACAGGCACAACACCACTACCTGCTGCGAACAAAGCAACACTCTTCGTCGTTTGTGGATTACTGAAGATAGGATGTCCAAATGGACCTGCAACAAACAGATCTGCACCTTCGTATATTACTGAAGAATCATGAACTCTAGTAGTAAGATATCCTCCCTCAACTAATTTGATAGTTATACCTATCAAGCCATCTTTCTTTGTCTCCGTCGGAGATGTAGCTATGGAGTATGCTCTCCTTTTCTTCTTATCCTCAGCTTCCTCTGGTAAAGCAATCATAACAAAATGACCAGGCTCATACTCAAAATCATCTATACTAAAATAAAAACTCTTAACACCATCAGCCTCATCAACTATCTTCTTTACCTTAACTATACCCTGAAATAATTTCTTTACAGACCCCATATTACCTCCTTGATACCAAAATTCTTACTAATAATATACAACTTACCACAAAAAAATCAAATATCTTTTGACTCTTGATGACATACCTCCTTCTTATCAATCTGGATAATCCCAATCCCCCAACACAAATTGCTAATAAACTGGATTAAAAAGTATAATTTTATGAAGCACTATGAAAACATCAGACTTACTAAAAAGCAAATCTTTGGTAATATCCTTTGAGTTCTTCCCACCAAAGGATCCAAGCATCTTTGAAGAATTCATATCAAGTTTTGACTTTTACAATAATATTCACCCCGACTTTGTTTCAGTAACCTACGGTGCTGGTGGTAGCACCAAAACACAAACCTACGAGCTAGTCAAATTCATAAAAACTAACTACAAGATTCCTGTAATGCCACACCTTACAGCACTAACACACTCACAAGAAGAGGTATTAAATATAATAAGCTCATACAAAGAACTCGGTATTGAAAACATCCTAGCCTTAAGAGGAGATGTCCCAAAGGATATGCCAAATTTTGATATTTCTAAATCATACTTCAAAGATGCATTAACATTAGTCAGGTTCATAAGAAGACATTTTTCCAACACCTTCTCTATATGTGTAAGTGCTTATCCCGAAGGCTACCCTCAGTACAGAAACATACCACTTGAAGTAGAATACCTAAAACAAAAGTTTGATAACGGAGGAGACTTTGCTATAACACAGATGTTCTTTGACAACACCTATTTCTACAACTTCATTGATGTTTGTATTAGCAAAGGTATCAACAACCCTATAATACCCGGTATAATGCCTATAACAAACTTCAAACAGATATCTTCATTCGCATCAAAGGTTGGAACACATATACCAAAAGAACTAGAAGATAAATTCGTCAGATATCTAGACAGTCAAGAAGACATGGAAAAACTTGGTATTGAAGTTGCTGTAGAACAAATAAACGACCTGATAAAGAACGGATTTAATAAAATTCACATATATACTCTAAACAGAAATAAACCAATAGAAAAGATAGTATCAATGTTCAGATCAAAAGCACCTTTCAAAACCTAGTTCCTAATTCTACCATCAGAATACTATCATACGTTTTTTCAATATCAATAGGTATAAGAAAATTTTGGTAGTATCCAACTTTTATTATAAAGACATCAATAACTTTTCCCCAAACACCCCCTCCTATGTCAAGGATATTGAGATACTTTGACCTTTCAGAAATAGGTAGAAAATATGTTATTTCTGAAAACAACTTTATCGTTAGGTCCTCTGAATAATAAACAAAACCTTCCAAAGTGCTACCTAGTACAAGATGGTCGTTTTCAACATTGAAAGCAAGTGGTGGCTCTATCTTTGATGATACAGAGTTAAATGAAAAAAACAAAGAGATACCAAAGACAGTTCCAACAACCGAAACAGTATTACCTATTTCTATGTCCGCATAACCAGATGATATTGGGAAATACAAACCTTTCTGAAGTCCTATGTTTCTATAACTATCTTCTTTCTTAATACCTGTAGCTAGGTATATATTAATTACTAAAGCGTTCTGTAATAGAAAGTTATCTAGTATTGAAAAAATCTCCCTTAATATCACAAATTTTGAATAGAGACCAATATCTCCAATAATACCACTATCAGAAGACTCTAAAATTTTTAGATACGGTATACCAAAACCTACTTCAATAAAGTTATTAGGCGTGTAATCTCCTTCAAGTTCAACCGAGAGAATATTATAGTTTGACATATTTTGTAACTTTCTTTGGTACCTTATTATTTCAAGTGATAGTGTAAGTTTCTCTTTCTGCGGAATAATTGCTATCTCATTCTTCATATAAGGTGGAACACCATAACAAAAACTTGAAATAAGTAATACAACAAAAAGTGCTTGAAAAATATTTTTCATATACTTAAATTCTTATAATCTACATCTATATATATCAAATTGTCAAAATGTTACTAATACGAATAAACTTCTTCAAATTTTTGCTTGAAATTCAAAATAAACAACCCCAAAGTTAAGAAACACCATAAATACTTCAAGTTAATTGATTAACAATTTCTTTTAGGATAACAACAATTTTGAAAGATATTATGAGCAAGTAAAAACATCCTAAAACAATAATCAATATTTTGCCAGATTTAACAAGAGTGCTCAATAAATTCCGAAGTTTCTATTATGTCTTATTAAGAGTTTTAGAAGGAGTGAAAGATTGTAAAACTTTTAGTAATACACTCTATGTAGGTAAAGGCCGTTTGATGGAACTAGTGTAGGTTTAATCTTTTCTATACCTAGTAGAATGTTTCTAACCAAACTCTTATCATTCCTTCGTTCTGCTTCTAGCAAAACCGAAACCATACCCCTAGCCATGTTATACATAAACCCATTCGCAGTCATTGAAAAAACGATAAAGTCCTTAAATCTAAAAACCCTAAAACTCTTAACAAACCTTACAGTTGTCTTATACTCTCTCTTTGACGATATACACAGAAAATCGTGTTCCCCTAGAAAATCCTTTGCTAACAATCTCAAAAACTTCAGATCATGATCCTTTCTCTTTGAAATCAAAGAATACTTTCCAATAAAAGGATAGTACTTCTCATCACCGATAAACACTAGGTAAATGTATTTTCTAAATTTCGCAGAGTATCTTGAATTGAAATCTAATCCAACCTCTTCGGAGTTTACAACTCTTATACTTTCTGGAAGAATTCCATTGAGAATAACTCTAAACTTCTCTGGAGGGATTGATAAGTTAGTAGTTTTGAAGTTTGCAACTTGCCTAACTGCGTGTGCTCCCGCGTCAGTCCGACCCGCTCCTATTACAGATACTTTTTCATTCAGCATCTTGGATAATGAAAACTCCAGTATCTCCTGAATTGTATTTCTGGTGTTTTTCTGCTTCTGCCAACCGTTGTAATCACTTCCATCGTAGGATAGCATGAGTTTAATATTCCTACATACCGGGGATGACATATCCGTAGTTGCCGTTATCTATTTTAACCTGCCTTTTGTTAATGTTGATAGTTATTACATTGGCAGAGACTCCCATCCTATCTTCATTCACAACTCTTGGATTTCCAATTAGCTGTATTGTCCTCATCTTCTCATCATACTTACCAATTTCACTCATCATGCTTATATTCTCACTATCAATGACAACATCCTTATTAAGCATAGTAATACTAATATCCAAAAACCTCTCAATCGTTTGAGCTTTTATCCTTGTTCTACCATTATCTATTACATAAGTAGCATTACCACTCAAGAGTTCATAATTGTTATTCTTATCTGCAAAGAGATAATCAGAATAAACCGTATCACCATTCTCAAGGTTCGTTATAACAACATTAGTCATACCAATGTGAAAAACATCTCTACCACCTTCAAATTCTGACCTAAAATATTCAGCCATAACTATGTTATTAGTATTTGATATTACTACATTACCTGTTGCAGTGTAATCTTTAACCTCATTGTTGGTAAAGTTAATAACAATATTGTCTGAACTTAAAGAAAAATTACTACCTATTATCAGCACTCTACCTATACCTATATATTGCGATATTTCATTCTCTTTCGCTTTTTTGTTGCTTGAGGTTATTATAACTCCTCTATCACTGTGAATCGTGATGTTTGAAGAAATTACCTTTGAATTCCTAACTAATCTTATTATGTTTGACTTTGAAAGAACAATGATGTTGTCTGAAAACATCTGAATATTTGCATTGGACATATACGCATTTGTTCTAGAAACAACAGACTCATCATTCTGATTGAGTATCAGAACCTCACCTTTTAGAAATATACCATCATTCGTAATCACTAGATATGGATTGTTGTAAAAAATAATGATATTACTATTTCCATAGTATTCGCTATATTGTCCGAACACATTAATACCACTTTTACTATCTTTGAGTACAACATCACCTCTACCTATGGCAAAGTTGTTAGTCTCAAAATACTCAATCACTTCTGCCAACATCCTAGTGCTACCCTTCTCAACATAAGCATTTCCTTTGAACCTAGTGTAATACTTTCTGAAAAAACCTTCATCACCACCTACCACCATCTTATCTTTGGTATCTCTAGAAGATTTATCTTGTTGTTGAGTTGTTTTCTGGGCGTAAGCGAATATGAAGAAGAGCAAATAAATAAAGATTATCACAGATATTACCTTACCATAGCATCTCAACAAATTCCTTCTATCCAACCTCATAGACAACACACCTAGATATAAGTTTTTCTAAAAAAGTTTTCGTAAAAAATTCTGTATAACAAAATCCAACTTCTTAAATATTATGAAGATTAACACAACATGAATCAAAATTGACAATTACAAACGACATAGAACTAAAACAAAGACTATTGACTAGTGGATCACAACAAGACCTAGATAGATTTGAGACAAATCCTGAAAAACAAAACCAACACTCCAACTATACATAAAGATCAAACAAACTCACTATCGGTATTTCAAAACAGAGTGTGCAAATAATTTGTCTAACGGGGCTTAACCTGATTATATTTGAAAAAAGACACCAGAGATATTTACCTTATAAACTATGAAGATAGTTAGATTTAGAACCGAGGATAAAAAATTACATTGGGGAGTTCTGGACATTGAAAACCAGATAGTCATACCTATCAAAGGAAATGTTTTTGAGAATTTTGAGTTTGAAGATAGAAGTTTCAAGATGGATAGTATCTACATTCTACCACCTGTGATACCTAGTAAGGTTGTTTGCGTTGGACTTAATTATAGAGACCACGCAGAAGAACTCAAGATGCCTATACCAGAAGAACCTATTCTTTTCCTTAAACCTCCAACTACGGTTATAGGTCATAACGATACCATAGTAGCACCAGAATTTTGTAAGAGAGTTGATTATGAAGCAGAACTAGGAGTTGTAATATCAAAAGTTTGTAAAAATGTATCTGTTGATGAAGCAAGAGAATGTATTCTTGGATATACATGTCTTAATGACGTAACTGAAAGATACTATCAGAACAAAGACGGTCAATGGACACGAGCAAAGTCGTTTGACACATTCTGTCCTATAGGACCTTGGATAGAAACGGAGACTGACTGGAGAGGGCTAGGGATAAGAGCATATCTAAACGGGCAACTCAAGCAAAACTCTACAACAAACAACATGATCTTTGGAGTTGAAGAGATAATAAGTTTTGTATCAAAGATTATGACACTCTTTCCGGGTGATGTAATAGCAACCGGAACTCCACCAGGTGTTGGAGAGATGAAAGATAACGATGAGATAGTTATTGAGATAGATGGTATCGGTGCTCTGAAAAATTACTTTAGCAAGAGACCACTATGAGAATCGACGAATTTGAATTGATAGAACACATAAAGAACATAACCAACAGTCTAGGAATACCAGAAGAAGTTACGATCCCTAATGGAGATGATTGCTTCGGTTTTAGAGACTGTGAAGGTAACACCATAATAACTACCGACACTATGGTTGATGGAATACACTTTCTCAAAGAGAAGTTTTCCGCGTATGATATAGGTGTTAAGAGTGCTGTCTCAAACCTGAGTGATATTTCTGCGATGGGGGGGATACCAAAATATGCTCTCGTATCACTCATAATACCACCTTACTTTGAATTGGATTTTATACTTGATGTGTATAGAGGGTTGGTTGATGTTTTTAGCAAGTATAACGTATATATAGGTGGAGGTAATGTATCAAGAGGCAGGGATTTTACCATAACCATAACTTTGGTAGGCAGATCATTCGGCAGACTTCTTGAGAGGAGAGGAACGAAAGCCGGTGACAAGATATTTGTTAGTGGATACATAGGAGACTCATCACTAGGACTTGAGATACTACTCAAAAGAGGTAAAGGGCCTCATCTATCGGAGATAGAAAGTTATCTTGTTTCAAGACATGTATCACCAACTCCAAGAATAGAACTTGGACTCAAGTTAAAAGAAATAGCAACTTCTTGCATAGACTTGAGTGATGGGCTGATTCAAGATGTCAATCACATAACCCAAAGTTCTAGTGTAGGTGCTAGAATATACATAAACAAAATACCAATAAGTAAGGAATATAGTGTTTATATGTCAAAAGAAAAAAGGTATGATAGCCTAGTTGAGTTTTTTAAATACCCTCTATCTGGTGGTGAAGACTACGAACTCATATTCACCATACCTAGCCAAGATATTGATAAGGTTCATAAAATCTCTCTTGAACTAGATACCCCAATTACAGAAATCGGTGAGATAACCGACGGAAAAGAAGTTGAACTATTATACTTTGACGAGAGGATAGATGAAAGAAAATACAAGGGATGGAAACACTTTTAGGAAAGATCTACAATAACATTCTCTGCCTCTTCCCGTCTTAGTGCTACTCTGGCTTGCTTCACATTCACTACTATTGGAGACCCCATAGGAGACACATTCTCAACAAGAAATTTCTCACCTTCTAGAATGCCCATAACGAAAAGTTTCTTCTTAAACTGTCTATCACCATTTATCTTAAGTATGTATCCTACATTACCTCTCTTCGTATCACTCAGTTTTGTCATACCTATCAATTATAATATACAATATACACTCATAGTTTCAAGACTTTGTCAGTTGGAAGTTTATCCTAAAAATTGATTATAATTTGACAAGGAGATCCGAATGATAGTGTTTCTAAAAAATGTATTATCGTTTCTAAAGAATAACTACAAGATAGGTATAATAACCCTAATTTTTCTTACCATAACCTTTATTCCTCTCGTAAGTTTCTTCGGTTTGTCCATTGGAGTAGTAATAATACTTGTATTTCTCGTTTTGAATATCGTTTGGGTCCTGTGGGCTGGAACGAGAGTGTTTGAAGATATAAAAAGTGGAAAACTATTCAGAGGTGTTGAGGATATCGCAATAATAGTTCTTGTTCTAGCCATACTAGTTGTTCTATACATCCTAGCATCCAACAGATCACTCAAGATAGACCTAACATCGGAACAACTTTACTCGCTATCACCCTACACCTTTGAGGTTATAAAAAAACTCAACAAGGAAGTAAAGATAACACTTTTTACGAGGAAAGGTGAAGCAACCGAACTTGAAAAGATACTTGAGGAGTATTCAAAGAATTCTGATAAGATTACATTTGTATCAATTGACCCGATAAAAGATCCGCTTACCGCAAAACGATACGAATTACCTCAAGGTGAGAGTATAATGATCGTAGTTGAGTCTGGAGAAAACAAGAAATACATAAGGGGTGGGTCTCTTGTGGAATACCAGCAAACCTCCTATGGTCCGAGAGCCACTGGAATAAAAGTTGAAGAAGAAGTTACTTCAGCCATACTTAACGTAATTGGTTCATCAAGGGTTATATACTTTTTGGTAGGTAACGGAGAGTACAGAGTCTTATCTGATGCTCCCGGTGCTGAAGTAGAATACTCTTTCAAAACTTGGAGGTCCTACCTTGAAAAAGCAAACTTCACAATTAAAGAACTTAATCTATCAACAACAAAAGAAATCCCAGATGACGCAGGAGCAATTGTAATTGTCTCACCGAGAAGAATAATCCCTATTGAAATTCAAGATAAACTATACACTTACTTCACAAACGGTGGTAGCGTAATAATTCTTCTTGAACCAATCCTAGGTAGTGTGACCTACGATAGGTCATTTTCAATAAACTATTTACTGTCAAAACTAGGTTTCTATGTCAAGAACAATGTTGTTTTTGACCAAGAAAGATTTAATCCCTACGTAGGAAGGTTATTTTACATAATTCCCTACATTCATTTTAGCCCTCTTACATCTGACATAAAGAGAAAAGGACTACCAATACAACTCGTAACAGCGATGGGCATAAGTAGAATGGAAAACATTGAAGGGCAACTCGGATACAGGTATTACGACATTATGTCCTCTTCATCTGACAGTTGGGGAGAAGTGTCAATACCTGAAGGTAGTGAGACTCTCTCTGCCTCTATGGATGACAAAGATATGAAACCACCAATCATCCTAGGATACGCTATTGAAAAGACATCAGAAGAAGATACAACAAAGGTTGGCAAGATGGTAATTATAGGAGATATTGATTTCCTATCTGACTACTTTATTGAAAGCATGTCTGGAAATTTGGAACTCGCACTCAACATCGTTGAGTGGGCATCACGAGAAAGCGGACTTCTTGGAATAAAACCAAAGTCAATAAAAAGCGAACCTGTTGTTATACCTTCATCAGCAGATGCTAACCTAGTTCTTGTCCTAAGTCTTATTGTTGTTCCTCTACTAGTTTTAGTTCCCGGTGTGATAGTCTGGTTTGTGAGAAGCAGGAAAGTGGTATGAGGAGGTAATAATGAAGTTCCCCTTCAGCTGGCTAAACGACTTTATTGAACTTGATAAGATTCTTGACAAAGAAAACGGTAACATTCACAAGGTCTCAGAAAAACTAACAAAAGCAGGAATAGAGGTTGAAGATATTAAGATTAGAAAGTTTTATGACGGGAATGTAGTGATCGGAAGGATAGAGGAGTTGTCACCACATCCAACAAAGCAACAATACTTTATCTGTGAAGTAGATGTTAAAGATAATGAATACAAGATAGTAATAACAGCAGATACAACAGTAAAGAAAGGAGATAAAGTTGTGTATTGTTATCCTGGAACTATCGTTGGGGAAGACAACTTCCTAGTAGATGTTAGAAATATTGAAGGAATAAACTCAAATGGTATGCTACTCGCTATGGATGAATTAGGCTTGGAGAAGGAAAGTCAAACACTCTGGAAACTAACGAGCGACTGGAAGATTGGGTCCGATTTACTCTCAAACATTCTACCTCCATTTATGAAGGAAGAGTATATATTCACTGTAAAAGTTCCTTCAAACAGAGCAGATGTTCTGTCCATTCTAGGAATAGCAAGAGAACTATCTTCTATATATAACATTCCTCTCAAACCTCTACCACATTTTAAGTTCAACGAAGAACTACCAAAACCACATATTGAAATACAAGATAGCAGATGTTATAGATACTGCTCAAGAGTTTTGAAAAATGTTAGAATAAGAGAAAGTGATGATCTCATAAAGTATAGACTTCTGTTATCTGGACAGAGACCTATAAACAATGTAGTTGATATTACAAACTATGTTATGCTTGCGATAGGACAACCTATGCATGCATTTGACTACGACAAACTAGCAGGTGGTAAGATCATAGTAAGACCTTCAGAGGATGGTGAAACTATACTTGCTCTCAACGGAGAAAACATTACCCTACCAAAAGGAACTATGGTAATAGCAGATGAGAATAAGCCAGTAGCAGTTGCTGGAGTAATAGGTGGAGAAGAAACAGGTGTAAGTGAAACGACAACTTCTATACTCCTTGAGAGTGCTTACTTTGACTATAATTCCATAAGGAGAACTGTTAAAGAGATAGGAGTATCAACAGAGTCATCAAATAGGTTCTCAAGAGATATAGGTTTCTACACAACTGAACTTGCTATAAATCTAGCGACCTCACTACTCGGAGATGTAAAAGTATCTCAATTCAACGATGTTAGGGCTCAAGATGCCAAAGCACTAAAAGACACCTATATTAAAACTTCTTTTAGTTCAATAAGAAGCAATATCGGAGATGATATACCAGATGAAACGATAAAACAAATACTCATAAGTTTAGGTTTTGAAATCCAACAGAAAGCAGACAAGATAACATTAAAAGTTCCATCATACCGAAAGGATGTCAGTATTGAAGAAGATATATTTGAAGAAGTCTCAAGGATATACGGATACGACAACATACCATCTACATTACCAAGGATAGACAAAAACCCTGAAATACCATCAAATCAACTAAAGTATGAGAGTTTGATAAGACACAATCTATCATCTCAAGGTCTTACTGAAGTGATGAACTTTTCTTTCATATCTGAAAAAGACGTAGAAACATTCAAGTTAGAAAGTCAATCACTGATAACCATATCAAACCCTATGGTAGCGGAAGACACAATATTAAGACCTATTCTACTGATAAATGTTCTTAAGACAGTAAAGAGGAATATCAATAACGGAGTCAAAAACCTATCACTTTTTGAGGTAGGAAGAGTTTTTACAAACTCCACCGAAGGCTTCGTAGAGGAGAAGAATGTCTGTATAGTCCTCCATGGTAATAAATACGAAAACTGGTTTGACACAAGTAGCTATTCATACTACGACCTAAAGGAGATAGTAGATAAACTCTTTCTATTCCTTGGTATCAGAGCAGAAGTTAGACAAAGAAGGATACATTTTCTACACAACTACATATCAGGTGAGATAGTAGTAGAAGGAGATGTGTTAGGCTATATAGGTAAGGTTCATCCTGAAATCTCACAACAAATAGAGATACAAGATACCCTTGTCTGTGAAATATCTCTAACTAAACTAGAAAAATACCTCGGAAAAGAAGTGGAATTCAAAGGCATCAACAGATTACCATCATCCACGAAGAGTATATCCATACTCGTTCCCAAAGACTATCATACCTCAAACCTTATCAATTTCATACAAAACTACGAAACAAAGAATCAAAATCTAGAGATAACTGATGTAAGGGTAATGGACATATACGAAGGTCCTAAACTACCAGAAGGGATGAAAAGCGTAAATATCCTTTTCAAACTACAATGGGTTAATGAAGTGAGAGAGGAAGTTGAGATAAAGGTCGTATTCACTAACATCATAAAAGATATTCAGGAAAAACTCGGCTTCTCAATAAGAGGCGTCCAATGAAACAGTTTCTCAAAAACATCTTCCTTTCAAAGAGAGATCTCGTCGGCGCACCTAGAGGCTTCTCGTTTGAGTATGACAGCAAGAAGGAACTGATTGAAGAACTGTATGGAATAGTAAAACAAAACGGATTCCAAGAGGTCAATACACCTGTCTTTGATTTCTTTGAAGTTTATGAAAAGGTTTTAGGAAGTGGTGTTAGGGAACTCTTTGTATTCAAGGATGGAAACGATTTCATAGTCCCAAGGTATGACACAACAACACAGATTGTGAGATTTCTAGCACCAAGAATAAAAAACCTAAAATTACCAGTAAAACTATTCTACTACTCCGATGTATTCAGAGAGCCGAGTTTCAAATGGTATCCAAGACAGATAAAGCAGTTTGGCATTGAAATAATCGGTGGCAGCGACGAAGAAATTAAAAGTATGTTCAAAATACTAAAAGACATAATACAAGCACTAAATAAACACGATCTACTTAAGGAATATAAACTCGTCTTTAACTTTTCAAATATCATAGACGCTATAGTGAGCAAGGTTGAAGAGGAAGATAGAGATATCGTTCTATACCTACTCGCTAACAAGGATTTACCATCTCTTGAAAAGGTTGTTGAAAAAGATGTCTATAAAAACATAGAAGAACTCGTTTTCATCGTTTTGGAAGATGGGATTGAGAGTGTTAAAAATAAATCTCTATCACTCACTGGAGTCAGTGAAGATACTCTCAAAGATATTGATACTATTGTGAATACATTCGGAGAAGAGAATGTAGTCTTTGACCCAATTCTTACACCAGATATGGATTACTACAGCGGAGTATTCTTCAAGGTGTTTTCAGACAAACAACCAACACACATAGTAAGTGGTGGAAGGTATGATAATCTAACAAAAAAATTTGGATATTTACAAACTGCTATGGGCTTTGCATTAGATATTCTACCATGAGTAGAAAAGTTCTGTGTATAGACATAGGGAATACAAATGTTGTTTTCGGAATATCAACGGATGACTGGAATAACTTTGAATTTAAACACTTTAGGATTACAACGAATCATTTGATCACTATTGATGAAGTTTCACTAAACCTATTCTCAATCCTCAACTATTTTGATGTGCGTAGAGATGAGATATTTCGTGTTGTAATATCAAGTGTTGTTCCAGAAGTGGATGTTCAATTCAGGTATGGTATTCTAAATGTGATTGGAGTAGAACCAGTATTTGTTAAACCTGAAGACACAGGAATAAGGATTGAATACAACAACATAAATGAGATTGGTAGTGATAGGCTTGTTGATGCTCTCGCTGGAAAGGTTCTATACGGGTCTGATTGTATAATCGTTGATACTGGAACTGCTACGACGATTGATGTCTTAAGAGATGGTGCGTATCTAGGCGGCGTTATTATGCCGGGGATTCAAACATCACTCTATGCCATATTTCAAAAAGCTTCAAAGATACCAAAAATATCTCTAGACACTCCAAAAAGAGTAGTAGGCAAAACTACTGAAGAATGCTTGAGAAGTGGAATAATACTAGGTCTGGCAAAAGGCATTGAAGGTGTAATAAACGAAATATTCAAAGAACTTAATTACTCAAACTTCAAGGTAATCTTCACAGGTGGGCTGTCTGACAAAATATTTGAGTTGGTAAATATTTCAAACAAATTCATTGACAAGGAACTTATGTTAAAAGGACTCAAGTTGATAGCAAGCAGGTTAGAGTCATAGAGAAAACCTCAAACTACTCTGACAAGATATACTTCAAAATCGCACTATAGAAGATATATTCAAAATACCTTTTAAGAACATTTTAATAACTTCCAACATTATTACCTGATGCAACAGACGCACCTGTTTGGGTATGATTAGTTATATTCCACCAAGAATCCCTAGATATCAATAAATCTTGGTAGTTCCTATACAAATAGGGCAAATCATTAGTTATGAAAGTATTGTTTGCTATCGTGTGACCTGTCACATCAGTACTACCATCTTCGTATATACCTATTTGACCTGATAATGCCCCACCATAAGCACCACTTATTACACAATTTGATATAAAAAAGTTATTCAAGGATCCACCGTTATAAAGATGTATAATAGAAGCACTAGTTGCCATATTCCTATTATTAGTTATACGAGAGTTGATTATTGACACACTATGAGAGTTATCAATATATATGCCACTTCCATTAATTTGAGAAGTGTTATTATAAACATTTCCTACTACCTTAACATTACTAGAGGACGATAAGTAAATCCCACCACCATTTGAATTAGCTGTATTAGCATAAACATTACCACTGACTTCAACCATTGAAGAAGATAAAATCTTTACTCCACCAGCATCATTTGAGGAGATATTTTTATAAACGTTACCACCAATCAAAGTATTGGCAGAAGACAATACATATATACCACCGCCCTTATTTTGAGAGAAGTTGTCAAAAACATCTGAAGTTATTTTATCACCTACACAAGAATTTATCATTATTCCTCCGCCACTACTAGATGAGTTATTACTGTAAACATTACCACCTATGATATTGGAAACCGATTGAAACATATATATCCCTGCTCCTTCTTGAGATGTATTCGTGAAGATATTACAATCTATTATGTTTGAGTAACATTGATCAATATACAACCCACCACCACTGTTACTAGCATAGTTATATGAAACATCAAATTGTAATAAGTTATTAGAAGACATATAAATATACAACCCACCACCATAAGAAGCTTCATTATCATGAGATTTCAATTTCACAAAGTTGTTTCTAGAAAGTGATATAACACCACCTCCACCTGAGAAAGTAGCATTATTTTGGAAAACCTCAATATCTATTATTGAGTTGTAATCAGAGTCTAACATATAAAAACCTCCTCCTAAAAGCGAGTTATTACTAAGAATTAAAAGATTACTTAACGAAGAATAAGACACATTACTTAAGTAGATACCACCCCCTATCATGTGATTAGTCTGCATACTATCATTAGCATTACCACCTCTCAGCATAAGATTTCTTAAAACTATACCGCTAACATTCTCAACATACATAACGTGTCTTAAAATATTATTACCATTCAGCTCACTATATCCTACAATACTACTGAAGTTACTATCCCAGCCACCAATTATACTGATGTTATTATTAGTTAACACAACACCACTATACTCACTAGTTGCGTTAAGTCCATTACCAGGAGTATATGTTCCTACTGACAGGTAAATATGACTTATATTATTCTGAACTGCTATTTGAATAGCCTTCTGAATACTTCTAACTGGTGTGTTTTTGGAAAAACCCGAATTTGCATCACTACCACTCGGCGAAACATAAACAGCGGAAGTTGTATTTAAACTACTACCAGTATTTTTATTAGAATTTCTAGCACCAGACAACAAGTCCTCATACTCACCTGGAAAGAAAAACAACTGACAACCTACCAACAAAAACAAAGAAATAACAGTTGGCATCAATACTACAAAATATTTCATAGATACCTCCCAATAAACTACATTCTAGAATTTATTATACTTTAAATAATATAACTTTCAAAAATAAAAAACCAAAATCTTAAGAAAAGTAAGTAAAACCAAAACTTCCAATGTTGAAAAATAAATACTTTACATTCATTATACTTTCGCGATGAAATTTAAATACATACTGTTTGGATTCGTTACTGTTCTATATATACTTTTTCTAGCACTATCTACCTATCAGATAATAACCTCTTTGGATCTGTTTGGTAAAAAACTACCACCATTCCTAGTAACTAGACAGTTAGGTGTTGATGCTATAGGTTTGTTTTTAAGAACCGAATCTTTTACAAAAGTTTTTCCACAATCCTACGTAAAAGAAGTCAACGGTATTCCTGTCAAAAATGACAAGGAGTTCTATGACCTTATAAACTCTTTAGATACCAATAGCGTAAAGGTAAAATTCTCCAATCCCTTTTTCTTCTCTGAATACGAATATGTCTCCGAAGTTAGCCTTCAGGAGTTGAGTTATCTTGACTTTCTTGTTTCATTTCTAACGCCAGTGCTATTCGCAATCGTTTTATTCTCAATAGCATACTATCTCTCAATAACATACATACGAAACCTTGAAATACTTACAAAAAACAGAATACGAATGCTTTTATCATCAATACTACTCTTCAATGTTATGGGACTATTAGTGATAACTGGACTTGATCTGGTAAATAAAAAAAACTTTCTAGTCTTACTCTATCTAACCTTTGGTACGATTGGCATAGTTTTGAGCGTATTCTTCTACAACTTGACTTACACTAGGCTTAAGTGGTGGATGTATGTGATAGTAGGTAATATAATGCTATCGTTCATTCTACTGACAGGCTACATTATCTCTTTTGATAATGCTAGCATTCTGATATCATTTGTGAAACTAAACTATTTGTTGATAGCAATGAATGTTATACTAGGTGTTATCTACCTGATGCTTTTGAGGAGAGTCACTAATAACATAATAGAAAAAGAGAGGATAAAAATAGTAGCATTGACACTGGTCGTTCCTATCCTAATACTAGCAATAATTTTCCTTATTCAAGGCATAAGTATATACACCTTGCCAATATCAATATTCTTTACATTCTTCGTAGTAGTATCACCTGTCATAGCCACAGTTGTCAATGACCATAATGTCAAACTCTCAAAGGAAAGAATATTTTTCTCAATAGTTATGACGGTTTTAATACTAGGTGTTTTTTTTATCATCTCAAATTCAGTATCAAACGTATCGCAAGAACAACTTTTCATATTCGGTATTTATGGGATACCATCTATCCTCTTCCTTTCACTTGTGATATGGTATAGTGTCCAGAACAAACTTGAAACTAGACTTGATGTATCTAGCATAGAGTTTAGTCCAAAAACCCACAACCTTAAAGATTACCTTTTAATCAAATTAATGAAGAGGTTTAACTTCATAAACGATGTGAAAATAATATTTCAATATCCTATTATCTACTCAGAGGAAGGCTTTGAAACATACAAACCTCACAGCGAGATATGGGACAGTCTAGGAGATAAGGAAGTAGTAAGTATAAACGATGTTTTCTTTGATAAGAGATACTCAAATTTTGAGAAGATTTTTAAAACCTTCAACATAAATTATGTTATAGGTTTCAAGATGGACAACAACAAATGTATGGTTGGACTCAATTCTATGAAGGTTCTGAAGGAATCAGATATAGACCAGATAAAGATGATATCAGAATCGTTTATGATAGATATTCAAAGTTCTTCACTGATAAACTCTATGAAACTGGTAAGAGTCCTAAATTTTGAGTTTGAACTCTTAAGAAACTCACAAATTAACCTGCTAAAGACTGACAAAATTATGACACTTAACTTACCCGATATGAAAGTTAACATAATCAACTACTGGGAGCCAATGGTAGATTTAGCAGGAGACATATATGGAATGGTAAAAACAGACAACTACTTCACATACTGGATGTCAGACATATGCGGTAAGGGATTGAACGCAGCGGCAATATCATTCACTTGCTACACATTAATAAACCAAGTTATAAAGAATAACCTTACTATCCACAAATCAGCAGAGTTAATAAACGAAATACTGACTAACGAGCCGTTGTTTAGTGTTGAAAACTTCTTTCTTACACTTTCTGGGATGACAATAAACACTGAAACTTCGGAAGCCGAGATAATAAGATGTGGTAATCCACCGATTGTGTTCTATGATGGTAAGGCTGTATCCGAGTTAGTTATTCGCGGGGGTTTGATAGGAATATTTGACAATTTAGATGCAGAAGTCTTGCGAATGAAACTAGAAAAGGGGATGATATTCCTGATATTCTCCGATGGTCTTACTGACATTATAACTCCAACGGACACTAAGGACTTTGACCAAATTCAGTATATAAAGTCAATAGTAGAACAACACAAATCGCCAGAAACAATCTGGAACACTATAACAAACAACATATTTGAAAACTCTCTCAATAAAAGAATTATTGATGATATAACCTTAACGATGATATATACAGACTAGACGATTATTTCGTCTTCTGGAGACCTTGAGATTATTATCTCTCCTTGCTCCTCTAACTTTCTTATCATATTAACTATTTTCTGTTGTGCTTCTTCAACATCTTTCAACCTCACAGGTCCCATATACTCCATATCCTCTTTCAACATCTGCGATGCTCTTTTACTCATATTTCTGAAGATTTTCTCTTGGACTTCTGGGTCAGTATGCTTAAGTGCTTTAGCGAGGTCCTGTTGATCAACGTGTCTCAATACCTTCTGTATGGATCTATCATCAAGGAGAACTATATCCTCAAAGACAAACATTCTTTTCTTTATCTCTTCTGCAAGGTCAGGATTATCTTCCTCAAGTGCTTCTATGATATTCTTTTCAGTAGTTCTGTCGGAGTTATTGAGTATCTGGACAATAGCATCTATACCACCTGCCTGCGTGTAATCTTCACTTGCTAGTGTTGATAATTTTCTTTCAAGTATTCTCTCAACCTCTCTCAAGACATCTGGTGTAGTTCTATCCATAAGCGCGATTCTTTTAGCGATGTCAGGTTGTATCTCTTCTGGTAGCGATGATAGTATGGTTGCTGCTTTTTTAGGGTCAAGGTAGGATAATATCAAGGCTATAACTTGAGGGTGTTCGCCTTGTATGAAGTTCACGAGGTGCTGTGGGTCTGCTCTTCTTACGAAGTCAAATGGTTTGACCTGTAGTGATGATGTGAGTCTATTTATTATGTCTATTGCTCTCTGCGTTCCAAGTGCTCTTTCAAGGACTTCTCTTGCATAATCCACACCGCCGAGTGCTATAAACTCCTGTGCCATCATAAGTTCTTGGAACTCTGCTAGGACCTTCTCCCTTTCGTCAGGTTCTACTTTGTCTGTCCTTGCTATCTCAAATGTAAGCTCCTCTATCTCATCTTCCTTGAGGTGTTTGAATATTTCTGCGGATACTTCAGGTCCTACTGTTATAAGGAAGATAGCAGCCTTTCTTCTACCTGTGAGTGCTTTTGCCTGTTTCTTATCCTTCTTCTGTTGAGATATTGCCTGCTGAACTTCTGACTTTTTATCCTTTGTTGCCTTCTCTGTATCTCCCATATCCAAACCTCTAATTATAGTATATGAATTATACATCTGATTGTCAATATGTTGCCAAAATTTATCAATTAGTATCAGGAGACATTCTGTGTAGTTTATGTATGATTTTTCCGGAAACCCCCCACCTTTTTTGAGTGTCTGAAAAATTTTTGCGTCCAGTTAGATTAGTATAACTGTGTTTGATTACACAAATTGTCTCAAAAACCTCGTTCTCACCATATCTCCTGATACCAAAATGTTTTGGTATCTCCAAAAGTTCGTTTCCGGAAACCCCCAGGGGTTTTTGCAGCATCGGAGGTTTCCAGAAAAAAATGTTGCAAGTTGTAATCTCAATGTTTATAATACTTTTGCAATTGATAGTTGCTCTAAAACATATCAAATTGAATACCAAAATATTTTGTATTTATGTTATGGTTTTTACCTACCCTTTCAGGGATTGAAACTGCTAATTTCTAGTAGCTCCCATTCTAGTATTTTTAGTTTTTACCTACCCTTTCAGGGATTGAAACCAGGGCTTGCTTACTTTGCTTCCGACCCGAGACAGCGTTTTTACCTACCCTTTCAGGGATTGAAACGGAAATTTTCAGACAAAACAAGAAACACAACAGCAGGGTTTTTACCTACCCTTTCAGGGATTGAAACCGAGTGATGAGGCAGAAAGGCTTGAAATACAGGAGAAGGGTTTTTACCTACCCTTTCAGGGATTGAAAC
>JANXAC010000017.1 GCA_025061835.1 Spirochaetota bacterium | reverse complement strand
GTTTATGAAAAAATCCACCTCACTCTGCCTCTCAAATACCCTAAACGCCCTCTCTAAGTCCTCCTCAGTAATCTTAAGCCCCCTTTTTCCAATCTCTCTTAGAATACTATCAGTATCACTACTCCTCCCTTTTTCCGAATAAAAAACACTAAGCTCAACTGTCCCATCTTCCTTTATTCCTTTTAACTCATAAATTAAATCCCTCTTCTCGTTAGCCCTCTTATTCTCAATCGTTGATGCATCAAAATAAAATTTCTTACCGTCAAATTCCACTGGCATACTCCTAAAAATCCTATCAGTCTTGACATAGTAAAGCATATGTGTCTTCCAGAACAGTATCACGTCTCTATCATCAGTATAAACTCTCTCATAAACATTCTTGTGAAACGGTGTAAAGTTAAAGTAGATACTACCACTCTCAGTAAAATATGTGCTAAAAAAACTATACAACTTGTCAAACAATTCTTCGCGAAAAGATGGATACTCATTCAATGCTTCTTCAATATCCTTCTTAAGTTTTTCCTCAATCCTACTGTAGTATTTTGATTTGATACGCATCAAATTGATAAACCCACCCTGCCCCTCAACCTTAGCACCTATGAACACATCCCTTAACTTGCTGAAAAACTTCTCTTCATATGTCATATACCGTATTTTGAAATACCAAAAAGTCTCTAAGCAATATTACAAGAATGTCAATTTCTTGAACAAGTTTTAGTCAATACACTAGTTGAAATAGACTAGTCACTAAAATATAATTTTATATTAGATACTCTTCTAGAGTTAGGAGGTTAGATATGGCCAAGTTTAGCAAAGCATACTATAAGATTTTCTCAATCATCCTGATACAATTCTTAGGTCTTTGGAGTTGCACTAAGTTATCAGATCTCATACCTAGAAATAGAGACTCACAAGTCAATGAAGTTGATACCACTCCTCCCGTAGTCAGAATAATATCCCCAACTAATGGTCAAGTCTTTGAACAAAACACCGTTAGGGTTGTGATACGAGCAACGGATGATAAAAGCGGCATTAAGGCAGTGTATTTAAGACTGAATAATCAAGGATTTGTGGAAGTTGGAAGAGATAATGAGATATCTCTGAACATTACAGCCAATGAAGGAACTAACAGGATATACGCTTACGCTTTGGACAATAGTCAAAACAGATCTTCTACTGTAAGCTTATCATTTGTTGTTCTTTCAAGACCTGTTGTTATTATATCATCACCTAACGACCTTTCTATATTTGATAATGACCAGGTTAGCGTCACAGGTAGTGTGACTAGTTACTACCAAGTATCAAATGTCTTTTTGAGAGTCGGGGATAGTGGAGGATTTGGAGTAGTGAATGGAACAGAATCATGGAATACAAATCTAATTTTTGATACTGAAGGACTTCATAGAATATATGTGTTTGCGTTAGACGTTTCAAACAGAGTTTCGCGAACAAATCACATAAGCATACTTGTGTTGTTAGACAAAATTCATGTATCAACTGCTGGAAATGACACAAACACAGGACTATCAAAGAACCTTCCAGTAAAAACGATACAGGTTGGATTACAGAGAGCATACGAATACCAGAAAACTAACATTCTTGTCCAAGTCGGCACTTACCTACCTGGAGACGGACTAAATACAGAAATCGCCGGAGTTATTATAACAAACGACAACTTAAGAATAATAGGTGGTCTAAACGAGGATTTTAGCAGGATTGTAGGAAATAGTGTCCTAGACGCTAGAAAAGAACTATACCATGTGGTTTTTGCGACTAATATAAGCAATATTCTTCTCATGAACTTCCACATAGCTGGTGGAAGTGCCACCAACACAGACGATGCAATTCACTCCAGAGGAGGAGGTATTTACTTACATAGCGTAATCAACTCTGAAATTGCTAACATCATTATATCAAACAACTACTCTGTAGGCGAGGGAGCAGGTATCTACTTAGATATGTCTGTTAATTGTAGTATAAAGGCTACAATCGTTAGTAATTCAATAGTTCCTCTTACTAACGAAAGTTTTGGTATAGCAAATATCCGTAGCTCATCAGGTATTTTTGAACTGGTTATAAGTAGTAACAATGGGAGAGGTTTTGCATGGCACTCTTATTACTCTCAAGGATTCCTAGAAAATAGTATAATATCACACAACAATGGTGGAGGATTATACGTTGCTGGAAAATTTCTAACTGCATCAAATGTGAGCATATTCAATAACATAGCCTCTGAAGGAGCAGGTATTAATTTGGATTTTTCTGGATTTGCGATATTTAACTCCTACATAACCAACAACAAAGGAACTGTTGTAAACTCCTCTATAAGGATACTAGGACAAATAGCACTTAATGGTAATAGTACATCCGAAGCAATCTCTAACTGCTACATAGGCGGTGATGGAGCAAATACTGGATCTATCGGGATAGATCAGGTAGGATATAAGCCTCCAAATTTACTTAGAGATAACAAATTCATAACTAATACTTTACAGTATCTTTACAAAAAGTTTGGAGATCCAAACCCAACTAATGACATAAATGCTATAAACAATCCTTCATACTTTTCACCTTACGGTTGCGATACTGGAGATAACATTGTTACGAATATGTAAAAATAAAAACAACAGTTAAAAGTAGTTTTATTTTAGTAGCAACCTGAAAGACTTCAAAAAAACTTACATAATAACTCACCACCTGATCAACTATTACTAAATGTATCAAAACACTTAAAAAGAAATGAGAGAATAATGTTAGGAGTTTTTTAAACTCTAGAAATTCATAGAGGGAAAAGTTAAAGAATCGGTTTTCACTTTCTTTGAGTGCCGATAAAGGAACTCACATCTCAAACACTCCTACTTATACTCTCCTTTATCCGGGAAACAATTTTTTCAATCATATTAGTATCTATCTCCGCATACTTCTTCACAAGATTATCTCTCCTTCTTGTTATCTCAACACACTTTCTGATAAATAGTTCTTCATCATTGTCTATAAGATCTCTCTCCTTCAGTACGCTAATGTAGTCAAACGATACAACATATTTACCAAGATCCTTTGAAAGCAGAAAGTCAGCATAGTGCTTAAGAAGCAGTAAAAAAATGTAAGGAATATAATACGAGTATTCTTGAGACTCCTTTAACTTATCAATCAGGTTAATTTCACACTTCAATGTTGAGAGTATTGGTTCTAGTTTCATAATACCAAAACTATGTTTTGGCTTCTTCCAACTTTACATAATCTTGTCTTTTGAACACTATTTTCTTCTTCCAATTTTCGGACCTTAAGTATATCCAACTAACGATGACTTCAAAAAGCATAACAACAACAAACGAAGCCCAAACACCAACAGGTGATTTAAAAACCAAAAACCCAAGAACATAAGCAACAGGAATCCTAACAACTAGCATAGATAAAGATTTTATAATTAGAACTGCAAGTGTATCCCCAGCACCCCTTATTATACCCTGTATTGAGAAGACAACACCCATAAGAACGTAAGATATACTCATTACTCTTATGTAATCAACACCAAGAGAAATGACCTCTCTATCACTAACAAAAAACCCAAAAATACTTTCTGCAAACAGATTAGATACCACAACAACTATACCCGAAATTCCCAGAGATATTATCAAAGCCCACTTCAAGAACTCAAAAACTCTGTCATATCTCTCTGCGCTTAAGTTTTGAGACGATATCGTCATTAGAGCAAGCCCCAGAGATAAAGCAGGTAAAAATGCGAATTGATCTATCCTATTGCCTATTCCAAATACTGCTATGCTTTTATCTCCAAAAGATGAAACAAAACCCATGACAACCGCAAACGAGAAAGATATTATTATCATCTGTAAAGAAACAGGCAATCCTAAAGAGAAAAACCTATAAATCATTTCCCTCTGAATAGAAAATCTCACACTCTGACGAATTATCTCATACCTTCTTGATATGTATATGAAACCCAGTATCACCAGAATAAGTTCAATTATGATGGTTGAGACTATAGCACCCGTAACACCCATCTGTGGAATGATATAAAAACCATTTATAAACAGAGGAGTGAGTATTAACTTACCCAGTAGCATAAAGATTGAGAAGTATAGAGATACCTTTGAATTACCTAGTCCTCTAGTTATACCCGTTATCCAGTTCAACATAGCGGTTATAGGAATACCAGCAATATATATCTGTAAGTATATGAGAGCATCTTTGTATATACTATCTGGAACATTCATAAGTTTTAGAACAAAACCAGATGTCAAAAAACCCAACACACTCAGAACGACTGATAGTAGCAATGTTATTGAGAGTGAGTTCTTGATAACTGAAATTAAAGACTCTCTACTCCCTGCTCCGAAAGCCTGTGCAACAAGTATGTTAGAACTCACCCCCACTCCTATGAGTATTGCAAAAAGTATAAAAACAACTGGTATTGCCACCGACACTGACGCAACAGCATTATATCCCATCAACCTACCAAGATAGAACATATCTACAAGGCTCATCAAAGCCTGTATAAGGTCCGACAGGATAACTGGAGTAGAAAAAACCAGAAGTTGCTTAATAACATTGCCTTTTGTTAAGTCATTCATATTGCGATAAAATATACAAAATTCTAGCAAAAGTTCAAGTAATGTTAAATCTCATACTAGAATAAAAATTTAACAACCGTGCAAAAAATGAAAGGATCAACAGTATATTTATATAGAGAGGGAAAAATGAAAGACTTAAATAGACTCTTAAAAGAGAGCTTGAGTTTCAGTAAATTTGAAAGCGTGAGAAGAAATATGAGTTTTTCTTTAAAGGAGGACAAGTATATGAAAGGTTTATCAAAAATATTAATTTTTGCCTCCATCGCTATTGCTATCGTGATAGGAGCAATAGTGATCTTCCAAGACAAGATATTTGTCAAGGAAGAAGTTGCTAAGAAGGAGGCCGATCAAGAAATAACTATCACTGAGCCAGAACCAATCACTGCAGTAGTATCAATGGCATTAGGAGATGTAAAAATCCAGACACTGATGAACTTGATAGACGCCGAGGTTGGTTATACTCTAAAGCAAGGCGATGTTATAATCACTGAGAAAGGTTCTGAATGCGAACTTCAGATAGACAAGAAAATACTAGTCAAGATAGGTGAAAACACTAAAGTCTCTCTATCCGAAGTAATATCATCAATCAAGGGTAGCAAGGACACGATTGTGGATATCGTCAAAGGAACTGTTAAATCCGCTGTCGGAAAACTAAACAACGATGGGTTTAAGATAAGAACATCAACTGCAGTTGCTGCTGTCAGAGGAACAAAATTCTTGGTAGCAGTTGATGATAAAGGAACGACTAAAGTTATTGTCTCTGAAGGTAAGGTATCAGTAGGTGTAAGATCTAAGTCAGTCCAAAACATATCAGAACAACTACCAGAAACACACAAAGAAAAGTTATCTCAATACGAGTCAGTAGCAGAAAAAACTATTGAAAAAGGAGAACAAGTTATTATCAAGCGAGAACAACAGGAAAAGGTTGACAGCATTATAGAAAAAGCCATATCTGAAAAAGAAAATCCTGACAAGATTGTTGAAGATGTATCAAAAGCCGCAAAAGAAGTTTCAAAGAAGGTATCTATATCAGAAACAAAGGCTAGTAAAAGTGATATTGTATCTCTTGATAAATCAGTCTCAAAAGATATGATCGTTGTATCCAGATCAGTTAAAATAACCTTCATCCCCACCGACACAACCAAAGACTCTTCCTTATACATTAACAACATCCAAATCGCTACTTCGCTACCAGTTACAAGAATCCTAGAAGCAGATAAGAATTATCAGATAAGGGCAGAGAAAGATAGTAAAGTGCTCTTCTCAAAGGAAATGAGTTTTGCCAAAGATACCGATGTTGTTATACAAGAGGTTAAGCCTCAAGAAAGTTTATCTCCTCAGATTGTAGAACCTCAAGTACCATCTATATCAAAACTTGACTTCGGTATCAATGCTGTATCCGGATACGGTAGATGGGCCGAATACGACAGATTATCCATTATTCCTTCCACTTCAGGAGTATCAATATTTGACGGAGATAACCTTAAGAACATCAACATAAGGGGTATATCATACGGCTTTGGTGATAATATAATAGTAGCGCTATCAAAGGATGAAAATGAATACCTACAAGTCAAGATTGCAAACACAGAAGGTAAAATTCTACAATCTGTGAACCTTGGTGAATCAACCAAAGGCACACTAGTTGTAAGCAGACCTGCAGTTCTTGACAAAAAAGCATTCGTTCCATCAATAGATGGATTACATATTATAGATTCAAGAACTGGAGAAGATAAAGTAGTCAAGATTGGTAGCATATACTCAGATGTAGCAATAGCCAAGAACAGGGCTATCGCTATAAACGAGATAGGAGAAGTTTATAGTGTCTCATCTGATGGAAGCTACACAAAAGTAGCACAACTCAGTTCATCCGTCGTAAGAAAGGCAAGTGTATCATCTGACGGTGAAAATGTCTTCATCTACACGAGAGGAAAGATGACAATACTTAATATCAGTAAAGGTAAGGAAACTGCTACCGTTAATCTACCTATTAGCAAAGACACATTACCTATCATCTACAAAGATAATGTAATAGTGTTTGACGACAAGAGAATACTCATTCTAACAAAGAATGGTTCTGTTGAGAATACCATAACTCTCAATGGAACATTACAAGGCACACCTTATGTAGGTAATGACTACATAGTTGCTACCACCTCACAAGGAACATACTTATACAATCTCAACGGTAGCCAAGTAAAGAGTTATGACGAAGTTGGAAATGCATCTGTCATAATCAACAACAAACTATTCATCATAGGCAAAGAAGAAACAGTAATAAAAGAAATTAAGTAAAACTATAAAGGGGGTAAATCCCCCTTTACCTTCAGATATTCAAGTCTATTCTAAACCCCTTATGCTACTAAAAATTCTTCAAAATTCTTTCTACATACTCAATCAAATTAGTAAATTGCTTAACAAAACACTTAAAAAATTTAAATTTTCAAAAATCTATAAGCTGAGATTATTGAGAACTATATCAGAACTGTCATAATTTTCAACACAAAAAATCCTAAAAATTCCAAAACTAAAAAACATAAATATATTACAAAATACTTAGGAAAACTCTCTATATCTCCTGTTCCTACTTGCAACAACTAGATTACATAATTTAGTATATCCTCAGGTTACAAGGGGAAAGTATGATAGTCTGTCCATCCTGTCAAAATCTAATAAACGAAGAAAACTTTCACAGAGAATATCACTCAGAAGGAATTAATAAGACTTATAAACTATACATCTGTGAAAAATGTGATCTGGGATTCTGGTATCCATTGGAATTTGTTGAGGAGATATACAGTACAGACCTACTCAACATAGGTTATACAGTAAGGATTGATATAATAAGAGAAAATCCCTATCCTATCTATCATCCCAATCATATCCTTGGTTTGAAACATCTCAAAAAATCAAAGGATTACCTATCAGGCAACAAACTGCTAGACATAGGATGTGGAACTGGTATGTTTCTTAGAGAAGCAAAAAAAATAGGATTTGATGTATATGGCGTGGACTTGGATAAAGGAGCTATAACAGTAGCAAAAGATATTTTCAAGATAGAAAATGTAATGCTATCTTCGTTTGATAACTTCTTTGAATACGCAAAATCTGAAGGTTTGAAATTTGATGTTATAACCTTCTTTGAAGTTATTGAACATTTAACTAATTTGAAAAAGTTTCTGAATCAAGTAAGAGAGTTACTCAATGATGGAGGTATTGTTATAGGAAGCACACCAGACAGAAATAGATTTTTAGCTGACCTAACAAGATTGGGTAGCAATAATGACTTTCCTCCTCATCACTTCATTTGGTTTTCTAAAACATCTTTAATAAATCTCTTCAAGACTCACAATTTTGATCTAATAGAGATTAGAAAATTCAAAAGAGGCTTCAGGGAACTAATAAATGACGCTAATTATTTTTTCAGATATTCTTATAATACACTCGTATCCAAGTTCAAGAAAAGTCAACAAGAGAAAGATCCATCAAGAAATCTAAAAAGAATACTATCAAAAGAAATCCTTTTCGCGTATATAACTGAATTTTTTATAAGTACTGGCATGTTTTTTGTGTTTAGAAAGTCGTAAGAAAACACAATATCCTTCAAATATATAAAAGATTAGCCTACTCTGTTCCCGGAGTTGCGAAGGTTTTAGTTTTGTAACCACTCCTAACGAATGAGTTATTTCCAGTCGTGGTAGCCCAAGATGAAGGTAGAGTTCCATCATTACCTACTCTCCTCATTGAAGCAAACGAAGAAGAACTATATCCAGCAAAAGGTGGTGAATATGGGTCTCCAGCAACATCTATCACATTACCATACTTATCCTTCAAAACCAGATATACATAATTCTGATCTTGATTATGGTGAAGGTATAGAAAATTATCAATAACAGCATTTGTATAATAGAAAGCATTGTTAGTGCTCTTGAATACAACTATATATCCATTCGGCTCAATATAACTACCCTCGGGAAATATAAACATCCTTATCCTCCAAGATTTGTAAGTAGTTCCAAGAATATACCATCCTGATATATTTATTCTTCTACCTGTTCTGTTTTTAAGTTCAATGAATTTGTCATTATACAACTTTGATCCATTATCACTCACAGACCCAGGCCAGTTTATCTCGTTTATCCATACATCACCCTGATTCCCCCTATCTCCGCTTAAATCCCTTGTAGGATGCTTACCTATTGAATAAAGATAAACAAAATTACTCAAGTATATCTTAGGAATAACCTTATCCTTTATTATTACGATATTTTCGTCATTACCATCGGTGCTAGCAGCCTTTGAAAAGTTCATTGACCCTGTCAAAACAACACCTTCATCAGTCTCTGGGTCTATTATTATGTATTTGTTATGATTTTTACCACCACTGTAAGTAGAGGTAAGCGTGTTTTCATTACCATCATACTTAACATTCAAACCGGCATCTATGAACCAGTGATGAACAGAGTACTCATTTCCAGTATGCCAACTCTTGTCAAAAACACCATACAACTTTATTCCCTTATTCGTAGCCATATATATCATATTTGAAGCAATATCCGGATGAGTGAAAGAAAATATTGAAAAGTATATTGACCTTTTAGCATTCGTTATGTATGAAATATAAACCTTATCCACCGTCATTTGACCATAATCATTAACATAAGGTGAAAATAATATCTTAATATCTGTTTTTCCTAGTCTAAAGGTATTACTGTGAAAGTTCGTAAATCCTACTTTGTCAAGACCAAAAGCATTATTGTAAAACATATTTTCAATCTCTCTCCTGTAGTAATCAGCAACTTCCTTTGATTCTATAAAGACCACATTTTCATTATTTTTAAAGAAACCTGTTTCCGTAAAGTTTGCAGACCCCGTTATCACAAGTTCATTGTCAATTATTATTATCTTGTTGTGCATTATCTTCTCGTTATTTCCTAAAACCATTGGCACATTATTTCTCATAAGCTCCCTATATCCTGAATAATTCACATTGTTTATATCACCAACCATCCTTACTCTGATACCCCTCTTGTAAGCATTAACAATAGCCTTGTATAGAGGTTCATAAGAAAGTTCATAAATACACACATCTACACTCTCTTTTGCTCCGTTTATCGCTTCAATTATTCTCTGTTGTATAAGAGAATCCTCCTCCGTGTCCTGACTCGTTCCAGGTTTGGTGAAATAAACCTTCACATACTTTGGCCAATCACTCTCGCTAGGTTGTGATGTATCAAGGTTTATAACATTACAACCATAAACACTCAAAAGAAGAACTATAACCCAAAATAATCTTCTCATAGAATCACCTCCCTAAAACTCACCTGTTAAAATTTGTCCCGGAGAGCACAATGTGTTTACATAAAAATTAGTCCTCACATTTGTAGTAGTAACAGGTAGAGCATAACTTCTCCAGTTATCAACATTATCACCTCTTTCTATACCGAAGAACCCTATCTTCCTAACCATTGACTTTCTCAACCTTGGTAGTTTGTATCCAGCAACCATAAAATCAAAAAGTGTCAAATCCACATTATCTATAACCTTACCAGAACCATCCTTTATCGTTATCTTGAGATTCCTAGTAGGTATAAGTAGATTGTCGTAAATTAGGTCAAAGTAGGAAAACGCATGATTGGTAGTCCTACCGATAGTATAAACCTGCCCACTTTTCAGAATAGTATTTGATGGTATCGTTATAACCTGTCTAAAACCATAAACATCTTCTATTATAACATTCCAAAAACTTACATCAACATCACCAACATAGAAGTTTCTTATTTCAATAAAGTTATCAAGATCATAAGAGTTACCAAAACTATCTACACTACCAGCCCAGTGTATTTCAGTAACAGCAACTTCAGACCTCAAATCAGCAACAGCAAAATTATAGTAATCCATACTTGGATCACCTACACAGGATGATAGAAACATTAAACCAAAAAGCAAGATGAATACCATACTAATCACCTCCCGGAGTTGCGAAAGTATTACTAATATAGTTTGGATTTATATTTAACTTATTAGTGGCATTATACCAACTTGTTGAAAGGTATCCATGATCAATTACATCTAATTTTCTAACCATCGTTCTCCTAGGATTACTCGTAGTTCCAGCCAGTGGAGATGAAGTATGGTTACCAGCAATATCAACAGTCTGACCGTAAGGACTTAAGATAGTTACGGAAAACCCTGAATTAACTAGCGACAAGTCCTCACTCAAAATATCATAGTAACTAAAAGCATTTGGAACATAATTCTTCCTTCCTATAACAAGAAAACTACCGGGCGGTAGTATTGTTCCACCAGGTATCCCTATAACCGTTGGAGAAGTTGGATTATTAGCATTGGTTATTACAATACTATAACCCGATATATCATAATAGTTCGTTGAGATATTCTTAATCTCTATGAACTCCGCGTATGGATAACTAGTACCATTGTTGTCAAAAGCACCAACCCAGTTTATCTCACTTACAACTATATTCGTATAAGGCACTGATGTCAGTATCTCACCAGCAGTTCCAGAAAGATTAGTAGTTTCAACACTAGAGAAGTACGAAGTTAGAAATTCTTTTAACCTAGTAGCAACAGGACCATAAAACATCACAATCACCCCATCCTTAACATTCAAATTCTTTGTAAAATCAAAAGTAGTTAGCGCAATTCCATCCTCTAACTCAGAGGAACTTACCATAATATTGAACCATATAGGCTGTTTAAAGACTCTTGTTTTTTGGAGTATTCCTGCGTAATTCGTATAGCCATTCGTGAAGTTTATTCCAACATTTATCCTAGAATTGGGACTATATCTAACGGAATTGTAGAGGTAGTAATAAAGGTTGTTGTTATCAATACTCCTAAAGTATGAAACAAAGTTTTCAGAAGACTGACTAATGAATGTTTCAAGCACATTCATGAAATCTTCCTGTGGAACAAATACTATCCTAACACTGTTGTTTGCAATCCTATACACCTTTGCGTTGTTATAAACTACTTTTGAACTCTCATACCTACCAAACCGATACATCTGATTGAATTCACTTATAAGGTCATTAGCAACATATTCATTCTTTATCCTTACGAAGAAAAACTGATTGGTTACAGAATGAGTAGATAAAACTAAACTCTCAATTCCATCAATCACAACGAAGTTTGCACTCATATCTCCATTTACATTACCTGAAACCAAAACACTCGTATTAACACCACTCGGAGACCCAAGATTGTCAATCAAAACTCTTACTCTCACACCCCTCTGAATTAAACTATTCACCTTGGAAGCAATACTAGGAGTAAGAGAGTATAGAGACACATAAGCACTACTTTTTGCTTTGTCTAGAAATCCTATAACATACCCTTCATTAGTAATACCAAAATCAATCTCATCGTAGAAATTCAACTGTGGTTCAGACACATTCAACATATTACAGGAGGTTATGATGAACAACAATAGCAAAAAAGTCATCCTCATCATAACTACACTCCTATATTCGTGTGTTCAAGAAAACTTCAAACCCAATAAAGTCATACAATCCATAAGGCGCTTTAGGGATGCTAACAGGTATGCTATAGAAATCAAAAGGTAAAAGCCAACCAAAATTTATACCTGTTTCCATACTTCCGTTGTAGAACTTATACTTACCTATCACATTGAGTTCAGTAGCCATAAACTTACCAAACCTCTTCTGGTCATAAACATCAATCCTTAACCCACTTGCATTAAGGTTTGCAGAAGATTGAGAAGTATCAAGGTATGCGTAAAACTCAACCATCAATCCAAGACCATTGCTATTTGGATCTTTTGAAAATGACAGAATATTCAAGTCTTCTATACCAACTTTAGCACTCCCCATAGCGGTAGGAGATGACCTGTGTAGTCCAAAAGGTTTAAACACTATACCCTGATAATTCACAATAGCACTAGGATAGTTTCCATAGTATTTACTGAATAACATTCCTCCTACTCTATCACCCTTCATTGAGATAAAACCATAATTTATGTAGTTTCCATTCCTATCAGTGTTAGCACTACTAACATACAATCCATCAAGCCCAGCCTTGAAAACATCAGAGACAAACTCAACTCCTAAATATCCAAGAAAACCGAATGTCTCAACATTAGGAAAAGTTCTATGCTTTCTATCAATCCCGTATGAAAGAGCAAACTCTACCATAAAAGATACTAGTTCAAAATCAAAATAGGAAGACAAACCACCAACTAAAGCAAAATCGTTATCAGCAAAGTTTCCTTCAGCACCACCCCTAGTTATCTCCCAACCACCTTGATTAGGACTCTCACCCATCGCACCTATCCTAGCGAAAATGAAATAAACCTTACTCAAACTATCCTTTATAAAATCGTTTGATAAACTTAAGGATAGTGTTGTAAATAACTTATAAGTATTTACATCACCGTCAAAATACCTAACAGTGTAAGGATGCCTATCATCTTTTAGTATATAAACACCTTCAGCAGGGCTATTCATTGAGAAGAAATCAAAACCTAACTCAAACCCAAAGATACTATAACCAAACTTCACTATCAGAGCATCAAGTATGTCTTTTAATACAAAATTCTTAAATCTAGTTGTATTTATTGAGTAGAACTGTCTTCCTACCTTTAAGTCAAGATAAGAAATCTTCTCATATCTGTAGAGTCCGATATTCATATTCGCTTCCTTTAGGAATATGGAGTTGCCTTCAGAGTTATACTCAGCAGAATCATTACCCCAGAAGAAAGGTTTGTAAGCATTCAAGTAGAAGTCTATGGTCTCATAAACATTCAAACCTATCTCAACTCCAACTCTAGAATATACAATCCCAACCGCATCGTCGGTATTCTCAACTGTCGTTACACTTCTATTATCAAGAGCTCTCAAATCTCCATTGTTGAAGTAGTAGAAACTATTATTCAAGTAAGCGCCAATCTTGACATCCTTTACAAAGTTTGTATTCGCAAAAAGTGTTGCGTTGAGTATCAAAACCAGCGTCATTACTCCACCAACAATCCACTTGATACTTGCTACAAGAGTAGATAGATTCAACTTTTTATCACTCACTCTACCTACAGAGATTAGTTTAATTTTGTCAAACTGACTTAAAGCCTGAAAGTATCTTTTTATCATAACTTAACCTCCTATCTTTTCTTTGTTTCAACGATAATTCTAGGTCTAGTGTCAAAGTTTCTCTCATCCAAGACACCTACACTACTCAAGCGATACAAGATCATATCCCTTATAGGATTACCTGTATTGACAGCATTTACACCCTCTTCCTTGAACTCGTTGTATCCATCACCACCATTGTAAATAAAGTCTGAAACCGCAACAGAATATAAAACATCATCATATATTGGCACACCACCGTAGAGATAATTTGTCCTCTTACTTGTTATAACAACCTCAACAGGATGTGAATAGTATAGAAAAGCACCCTTACCACGATTGTTGAGCCCTTTCTCCATAATCTTCTTAAGAGTCCTACCTCTTAAATTTAGAACAACAACATTATTGTCAAAAGGATAGAGTTCGTAAATGTCTTTTATAGTTATATTACCCTTTTGGACACTTGACCTAACGCTACCTGCGTTTATTATTGCTATCTCAACTTGAGACTGCCTTGCGACAATATCCGCTACTATACCACCAAGAGGCGAGTATTCACTTCTTATCTTTGAAGCATCTAAAAAGAGGTCAGACTTTGCTATAACAGAGTTGAACTTATCGGATAACTTGACATCATACTGTTTTATTATGCTATCAATCTTTTCATCATTCGTAAATGTGTCATCAATCAGTATAAAGTAGTTTGTGATACTGACAATGTTTTTACCAACGAAATCAACTCTAACAATACCAGCATATCCACCCCACTGCCACGCTTGGGCAACAAGTGTATTCCCTATTCTCCTTGATGTCAAGGCATGGTCGTGTCCAGAAAGGATAACATCAACAAGTCCAGTTTCAGCAACTCTATAGTTTGTGCTTAAATAAGTATGACTAACAAGTATTACCAAATCGTTTTTTTCTCTGACTTTTTGAGAGACAATAAAATTCGTTATAGATACTAATTCACTTTCTATTGTTATATCTGACAGATAAATAGGATTATAAACAGATTTATCAGATATAGTGAGACCAACTATGGCAATCCTTAAATCATTTATGTTTGTTGTAACCATTTGAGGAAATATAGGATTTCCTTTTTCATCCTTCATATTCACAGAAAGGAATGGGAATTTTGCTATTCTAGAAAGGTAAAGTATGTTAGTAAGACCAAAGTCCAGTTCGTGATTACCTACTACTGCGGCAGTGTAGTTCATTTCATTCATCAAAACAACATCAATCTCACCGTAGAAAGCACTACTGTATATTGAACCTGTGAGTAGATCTCCAGCATCAAAAACCAAAACATTCTTATTCGTTTTTCTAATCTCTTTTAGTAGTGTTGCTCTTCTTGAGATACCACCAACTAACTTTCCTGAAGCATCCTTGAAAGGTAGTATCTTACCGTGAGTATCATTAAAGAAGACCAACAATAGAGAGTTAGTAGATGCTACTGAAGATAGAGGATTTAATACTAGGATACTTAACAGAGATATAACAAACATTTTAAACACTTTCTTCATAGTCGCTTATCCAAACTTAAAAAGAAAACCGCACCCGAAGGTGCGGTGAGATCATTAATACAATACTCCAGGGGTTGCTCTCGTATGATCCTGAGCACCATTTATTAGATTAGTAGCATTAGTAGCCTGTCTCCATAGTGTAGCATTTGTAGGAGCATATATGAAATTAGTTCTCACCATAGAAATATTCGTTCCAGAAGAAGAACCTATGGGTGCAAAACCACCGTTTGTTGAAAACAGAGGTGGTGTATTAGCACCAGCAGGAGTAAAGGTATTTGTTCCACTAGTAGTTGCTATAACATGATCAGATACATTCGTAACACCACCACTAACCGACCACAGCCAGAAGACAAAACCACCATTAGCTATAACATTACCAACATTAGTATAGAAGTAGTAATCTTCTATGTTGTTCATATTCAGATAATTTGTATTTGAGGTAGCATTGAGTAGAAGCAATATTGAATTTGCTCTTATTATTAAGTCGTTAGTTATTTTGTAATTCCTATTAGCGCCATATGTATTATTCAGATACGATAATGTCCAACCATTGAGATTAATATCGTAAGAATTGGTATTGTAAAGTTCAATGAATTCACCATCACCAATAACACTTGTTGAAGAAATCCTATATCCAGCCCAGCTTATTTCAGAGAAGAATACACCACTGTATATATTAGATATCCTATACACACTTATGTTGTTCGTAGGAGTGTATGCGGATATACCGTAGGTTGTGTTAGTTGCCATTACAAACCATCTATATCTACCACTTGGTAGTGAAGATAGGTCTATAGAAGGATTAGTTGTATTAACATTAGTTGACATAGCAATAGTATTATTCACTGCGTTCAGTATATAGACAGTTGCTTGATTGAACGCACCTGCTGGAGTGTAGCTCCAGGAGAGTGATATACTATTTCCATCAGATAGTATGTTGTGTCTGTGATTGTTGGTAGGATAGGATACTAGAGATATGCTACCAAAATTCGTAACATATATGGTGTTTGTAGATGAATACGAGTACATTCCTGTAGAAGTATTCGTAGCGAGAACATACCAATTATACACACCTACATTTGGTATGCTTGTACTCCAAGAAGTTGTAGTTAAACCAGTTACAGAAGCAACAACATTATTCATACTGTCCAAAACATAAACATTAGCTTGATTGAAAGCAGCAGTAGGTGAATATGCCCAAGAGAAGATTATGGTAGTTCCATTTTCTACTATGTTATTGGTATAATTGTCTGAAGGTGATGTCAAACCAACAGAAGCGTAATTAGTTATCTTAATATTATTAGTTGTGGAATACACTACTAGAGCAGAGTTAGTATTTGAAGCCATGACATACCACTTGTAATCACCATAAGGCAGAGTTGAAATGTTAATACTTGAACTAGTTGAAGATACATTCATATTTGACCTAACAGGATTATCACTAGAATCAAGTAAATACACATTCGCTATGTGTAAAGACCCTAAAGGACTGTAGGACCAACTGAAACTAATGTTATTACCATCTATCGCTATGTTGTGAATATCATTGTCAGGAGGTGATGTTAATGTTATATTACCAAAGTTGGTAATTATTAGTGTATTCGTGCCGGTTGAAGAGTTAGTTATACCACCAGATACTCCTAGAACAAACCACTTATAGGTTTCTACTGGGAATGCGAGGATGTTTATATTAGTGTTAGTAGCATTCACTGATATATTCGTAAATACTTGGTTATTAGTAGTGAATACTAGTATATACGATGAATATGAACTTCCTGAACCTGTCAGCGTCCATACAAAATTCTGCGTTGAATTCAGTGCTTTATTTATAGTTGTATTATTAGTAGGAGTAGATAACGATATAGTTCTAAAGACAAACCACACAGAGTTTGAAGCACCAGGCGTCCCAAGATTGTTAGTTCCACCATAAGCATAGTTGATATTGCTCACAGCAGCTTCCCAAGCACTATTATTTGTCCCACTTATAAACGGCAATACTCTCTCCATAGTCCTCTTTGGCGTCCCTGAACTACCCTTTATCGCAACCTGCCCAGGTTGCCCACTCCTCGTCTCAACAAAGTCTATCTCATCACCATTCGGCGCTATTATCGCTACCCTAAATCCACTATTACCTATATAGTTTATCCCACTCCACAAAAACCTCTTGTATGTTCCTGTATTAACAACCAAACTGTATGGATTGTGAGTATTATTAGTTATGAATACAACTAAAAACTCACCAGGAGCAAGACTTAAAGTAGAAGGAAGTGTAACCCTCTTGTTCGTAAAACTACCCCCACCATCATACCTCAATTGAAAACCACCAAGATTTATAGTGTTGGTAGTGTTATTCATTATCTCAACAAACTCTCCATCTGCAGTAGCAGATGTGTCATTTGAATATGACCCTCCCCAGTTAATCTCAGTTATTACTAGGTCAAGAGGACCATAGGAAACATTGTTCTGATTATTATTGTTATTGTTGTTGTTATTATTGTTTCCACCATCATCAACCTGAGACTGATTATTTGAAGGTTGAGCAACTTCCCTACTACAACTATAGAAAAGTGTAGCCGAAGCAAGTATCGCAACAACCATTGTAAAAATAAGTGTTTTCTTCATAAGATAACCTCCTATTTTTGTAGAAATTCTAAAACCATTTCTTTAACAAAACATAAAATTAATGTAAATGATATGTAAATATTGAAATGAACTCAAAAACTACAAAATTCACTAACTTCAAACATAAATGAATATACATTCATAATATCTTACTATGAGAATAGTGATTTTAGTAATAGCATTCCTAATACTCTTAAGTTCTTGCTCAAGAAATGACTTTAGGAATGTTGAACTAATAGACATAAAACTAGGACCTAATGGTGATTTTGCTGTAGCATATTATTCAAATGAGACTGTTAATGTTTATTCGTTTGAGAAACTAATAAGAAGTTTTCAAAGAAAAGCAATTTTTGTATCAACATCAACCAACACAATAGGTAGTTATATGCTAATAACTGATTTTGGGTTCTTAAAGGATGGAAGAACTTATGTTGTTGGGTTTAAGCCTACACTAGGCTGGTCAATCAGAGTAGGTGATAGAACCTTTGGATACTATAGTTATGTATCCGAGTTTGAACAATCTAAAGACGGAACAACTGTCGCTTTCATATACAATGTAGGTGGAACATTTGATGGAACGAATGTTGTTGGTGGTAAATTTTATGTTAACGTTAACGGAAGAGATTATGGACCTTATGACTTCGCATACAACCTTTCATTCTCTCAACAGGACAATACTTTCTACTTTGTCTATGTAAATGGTAAAAATCACAATCTAAAGATTAACGAAGGAGATTATGTAGGATTTGGTAATGTTATACCACCACTATCATTCGCAAACGAAACCCAATTCAGTTTTGCCTATAGAATTGGGAGAAATTGGTTTCTACACCCCACCGAAAAACTAGAACCCAACATATACAACCTGATAGTTTCAGATAGAGGAATTACACTAATTTTCACAAACTCAAACTATACTCTTATAAGCAACGCTAACTCAAACTTTGTAGTGGATGGAATATTAGTAAAACTAGAAGAAAAGAACGGTAAATACCTAATACTATCAAAGGTTAGTAATGGATACAAAATATACTACGATATAGAATACGGAATTTATGAAAACATAACAAAACACTTGACTATTAATGACAAACTTGTATTTAAATACAAAAGTAATGACAACTGGTATATCTTTGTAGAACCGAATAATTATGGACCTTTTAAGTATGCTGACTTTATAACCTACCAAGGAAAGATAAGGATAGGATATATTGAAGATGGTATTGTAAAGACACTGGATGTTGAATAGTATCTAGAAGAATTAAAGATACGGAAGTAAGAATTCCTTGAATGACCTCCTACTATAAGCAACGAGATCACCAAACATTAGTAGTAATACTGTAATTAGACTAAACCTTTCATATTTATTCCTAATATCCCATCCTTAAGTTGGAATAGTTAGTTTATCTTCTTATATCCTCGTATCTTTCAGTTTTCTTTTCAACTATTGGTATTACTGATATTGTGTGAGTTCCATCGGATGATGTGCCAACAATAGGTATGTTTCTTATACCATCTGGTAGATACATCTTAAGGTAGAACTTACCATCTTTATCAAGTTTTATCTTTTCACCGAATATTGTTACGGTTGCGTCGGGTTCTGTTTGACCATAAACTGTCAATTCAGTATGGACTTCCAACCAAAAACCTTTTCTCTGAGGTGGTCTTTCAGGTATTGCAAAAGAACTAACAAACTCTGCTGATGATATGTTAAACGGCATCTCAAGTGCTCTCAACATCATTCCAGAACCCACGACCTCGTGTAGGACACCTAATCCTGATGCTCTGAGTATATCATCAGTTACTATCATCCATTCCTCATCATAGAACGGAGAGACACTACCCCTCGGAACTCTAATGATGTTTGATCTAGCAATCACTATGAAGTTTCCATCAATAATTACACCGAGATCTACACAATAACTCCTATCATACTCTGGAACATTGATATACCAGTTATTTGTATAGTCATTTACATACACATCAAAGAAAGAATTTGCGTTTAATCCGTTGAATACACTTTCTACTCCTGTAACATCATAAACTCTCAGAACCATCTGTTTCCCATGCTCACCTCTCGGCAACAGCCCTAACTCCTCTCTTCTCTTATGAGATATCTCCCAATAAACATGTGTCCAATATGGATCTTGGACTAACAAAACAATCTTCGTGTCTCCATACTCATGGGGTAGTTCCTTTGGTTGCTCAACGAAATAAACAACACTTGTTTCAGTTTCATAAACCTGAGATGAAGATATAGCAGTATCTATTGATTTTTCAATCTGCTCTAATATCTTCTTAGTTTTACCAGTTTTTAATTTACTTGTTTTAGCAGAAGTTCTAGATTTAGAAGTTTTAGCCTCCCCCTGAAGCATTTTAATTATATCTTCCTTCTTCATCTTTGAATTAACATCTAGACCCTTTTCTTTCGCTACTTTGACTAGCTCATCCTTTGTCATAGTATCAAAACTCTTCATAAAATCCTCCTCTAAAACACTAAACTCAACAGTATTATAAAAAACATTGAAAATGTTTTCAACAAAACACTAACTTCAATGAAAGGACAGTAAATTGATTTTAATACTACCTTTCAAAAATATTTTAATTAAAGTTCAGGAGGATGTATGCCTAAAATCCATCACACGGCAATAATAGAAGGGAATGTAAATCTAGGTTCTGAGGTAGAAATAGGTCCTTATGCTGTCATTAAGGGAAATGTAATAATTGGTGATGGTTCTATATTAGAAATAGGAAGTTGTATATACGGCAATGTCAAGATAGGTAACCTCAATAAGATAGGTCCTTACGCAGTAATAGGTTCTGACCCACAAGATTTGAAATACAAAGGTGAAGAGGTTGGGTTCATTGAAATAGGAAATGAAAACACTATAAGAGAGTTCGTTACAATTCACAAACCTACATCAAAGGACTCATCAACCAAAATAGGAAACAAATGCTTACTTATGGTTGGCTCACATATCGCTCATGACTGCGTTGTTGGAGATGAAGTAGTTTTGGTTAATAACTGTCTTCTCGCAGGATTTTCGGTAGTTGAAGACGGAGCTTTTATATCCGCACTTATAGGAATACACCAGTATGCTAGAGTTGGTAAGTATGTGATGATAGGAGCACTCTCAAAAGTAGTTCAAGACATACCACCTTTTACCATGGCATTAGGTAATCACGCAGAAGTTGTTGGAATAAATTCTGTTGGATTGAGAAGAAGAAACTTCACGCCTGAACAGAGAAATAGAATAAAGGAAGCATACAAGATAATCTACAAATCTGAATACACAATTAGAGACGCTGCGAAAGTAATCGTTGATATGTTTCCTGATGACCCAAACATAAAATACATATCTGACTTTATCCTCTCGTCCAAGAGAGGAATAGCAAAAGGATTAAGAACAGAAGAGGAAGGAATAGTTGAATAACTCACAAATCCAATATGAAGAAGGAGAGACTTGATAACATATTAGTAGAGAGAGGAATAATCAGTTCTAGAGAAATCGCTAAAAGACTCATAATGGCTGGTATGGTTTTAGTCAATGACCAAAAAGTATTTAAACCATCTTATCAAGTAAAGACTGACGATAAGATAGAATTACTAGAAAAACCTAAATATGTCAGTAGAGGTGGATACAAACTAGAAGGAGCGATAAACGATTTTAAGATTAGTGCTGAAGGTAAGGTATGTATGGATGTAGGTGCATCAACTGGTGGCTTCACCGATTGCCTTTTACAAAACAAAGCAAAACTTGTCTATGCTATTGATGTTGGATACGGACAGTTAGCACAGGAATTAAGAAGCAATCCGAGAGTCATAGTTTATGAACGAATTAACGCTAGGTACCTAGATACTCTCTGTGAGGAAGGGAAAGTTAAGTTTGAATTGCTACCTGAACTTGTTGTTATGGACCTATCATTCATATCTGTTACGAAAGTTATAATACCTGTAGCCAAAGTTGCAAAAGAAAAAACCGAATTTCTAGTTCTAATAAAACCACAGTTTGAACTTGAACCAAAGTATGTTGGTAAAGGTGGTATAGTAAAAGAAGAATACCACAACCTAGCGATACAGAAAGTAAAAACATTCTTGGAAGAGAACAACTTTGAGATACTCGGCTTAACTCCATCAAAACTCAAAGGAACTGACGGCAACCAAGAATACTTCATTTACTTCATTAAGAGAAACGATTGATATAGATTTACTGTCAGTAGTATAACCCATAGTCAATAAAACAACTTGAATGCTAAACTTATCGCAACGAACAAAATTAGTAGAATTCAGAATTCATAACTAGAACAAAGTCTATATTCTCTCTACAAATCTAGAATAATTTGTTTATCTTGTCATCAATGAATTCTTTTATTCTACTTCTGAAGACACTCTCTGAAAACTTTTCTGCGTTTGACCTTACAAACTTTGGATCAATCTCGTCCTGTATTTTTTCAAACTTCAGTATTGCATCCTTGAGTGCTGAAGGTGTTTGTTCATAGAAGAATACTCCTGTTTTACCATCAACGACAGTTTCTACCGTTCCTCCTCTACCGAAAGCAATGACAGGTGTTCCACAGGCCATCGCTTCAACGGGCATAATACCAAAGTCTTCTTCCGCAGCAAATATAAACGCTTTCGCTCTCTGCATATAGTCTATCAATACCTCATTAGGTTGATACCCCAAAATTTCAATATTACTCTTACCTTTTGCGATATTCTTAACTTTTTTAAATTCAGGACCATCACCTATCACAACCAGCTTCCTATCTGGAAGATAAGAGAATGTTTCTACAACCATCGGTATCATCTTGTATGGCACCATTCTAGACGCAACTAGATAAAACTCTTCCTTATCCTCTCTCAATCTAAAACTCTCAACGTCAACAGGTGGATAGATAACTTCAGCATCTCTACCGTAAATCTTTTTAATCCTTCTTGCAGTGTATCTTGAGTTTGAGATAAAATAATCTACCCTATTCGCCGTAGAATAATCCCACAATCTTATGTAGTGTAGTATGACTCTTGCTATGAGAGACTTAAGCCCTTTTTCTAGGTTTGCTTCTTTGAGATACTGGTGATACAAATCCCAAGCATACCTTATCGGCGTATGACAATAGCAGACATGTAGTTGATAATGCTTTGTCAAAACACCCTTCGCTACTGCGTGCGAAGACGATATGATAACATCATAACTTGATAGGTCAAACTGTTCTATCGCTATCGGGAAGAGAGGAAGATAGTTTCTATATTTCTCTTTTGAAAATGGAAGTCTAGAAATGAATGATTGAACTACTCTATCGCTTGGAATACCAACCTTTTGAAGTGTCTCGTCATTAGCCACAAGTGTGAAAACATCTGAAGGATACAGAGAGTAGATATGCTTAACAACTCTCTCTGAACCAGCAAAAGAAACAATCCAGTCAGAAACCAAAGCAAACTTCATTAAACCCTCACAAAAGTTCCAACTTTCTCACCAGATACAATCTTTCTTATCACATCTTTCTCCATAAGGTTAAAGACAACAATTGGTATCTTACTCTCACAGCTCAAACTGAAAGCAGTTAAATCCATAACCTTCAAGTTTCTCAATAACACCTCATTACCATCAATTTCTTCAAACTTTTTAGCATCAGGATATTTCATAGGGTCTTTGTCGTAGATACCATCAACTTTGGTTGCTTTTAAGACAACATCTGCTTGAAGTTCTGCCGCCCTCAATACTGCCGATGTATCCGTAGAGAAAAACGGATTACCAGTCCCACCAGCAAGAAGTAGTATATATCGTTTTGAAAGGTATTCTAAAGCCTTCTCTACCGAATACTTCTCCGCTATTCCATCAACAGGTATAGCAGAAAGAACAATTGAACTAACCCCCCTTGAAGTGAATGTATCAGAAAGTGTTATTGAATTAAGTATCGTTGATATCATTCCAAGTCTATCACTATTAACTCTCTCAATCCCCTTGACAGCAACCTTACTACCTCTTATAAAATTACCACCACCTACCACTATACTAACTTCAGCTCCTAATTCGTAAGCCTTTAAAACTTCATCAACAACAAACGCAACAACATCCATATCAATTCCAAACCCACTAGCCCCTCCCAAAACCTCACCACTTATCTTTATCACACACCTCTTGAACTTCAACATAAACTTTCAAAATTATATTCAATATTTCAATACTATTTCAAATTGAACCGAGATACACTTGAAACACTTTTGATAAATACGGAAAATGTTTAAATTGAAAACAAAAACTGGATAATTAATACTTCAAAAAGCCGTTTAGAAATCCTTACTAATAAGAGAAACACTTGTAGCAACAGAATATATATACTTCATTTTTAGGAGGGCAGTTTATGGAGTATATTTTGCTGTTTCTAGGAGGAGCGTTTTTGAGCATCATACACACGCTTATACCAAATCACTGGGTCCCTATTATAACACTATCAAGGTATCAAGAATGGAGTAGCAGTTTCACGAAAGTTTCAATCTTCATAGTATCAACTATGCACGCATTGAGCACCATAATAGTAGGTTCAGCGATAGGTATTCTCGGAATGGAAATATTTAAAAACTTTGAAGGCTTGTCAAAAGTAATACCAAGCGGAATATTCATACTTATGGGAACAATTTTTGTCTCCCTACACATATTTGATTTCTCAAAACACCATCACCACCACTCAAGAACCGAATTCCATCTACTACACTCACACAAAAAGTCTGTGTATTTGTTGGGATTAGTTATCGTTAGTATCGTAATCTTGATAACCACTATACTGATTAGAAGCAATTTCAGTCTTGATGTTTTGGTTCTAGGTATATTCATAATTCTATCGCTAGTTAGCATAATAGTCATACAGAAATTACTAGAGCGAAAGCATAAATTTTTGTTTTTTAGCCATCACGAACACACTAACGATGATAATAGTATCCATCTACATACTCACTCACACAACCATATACATCATAGTATAAGTAATGTGAGTTCAGAGCACAGTGTTAGTCTAGACAGGTCTGTAGGTTTAAGCAAATGGAGTAGTGTGTTAGGACTAGGAATAGCACTGTTCTTCTCCCCCTGCGCCGAGATAGAAATCTACTACATACAAGCGAGCGTTTTAGGGATCAGTGGCATAATTCTACTATCCTTAACCTATTGGGCCATCACCGTAATTCTCACTTACATACTAGTAGGACTTGGCGAAAAGGTTATACAAAAATTCAAACTGGATAAACTTGAACACAATGAGGACCTGATAACAGGTATTACTCTCATTATCTTCAGTGTGCTTTTCTATGTATTCTAACAGTTTTTGAAAACTTGACAAATAATGTATCTAGTGTCATATTATATACCATAAATAGCTTCATCATTATGAAGGTAATAACTTTTAGTTATGAACCAAATGTATGTTTTGCCTGTAAAGTAAGAAAATAATTTGGAGAAGGAACAATGGAAAAAGTAAAGATTGAAAAATACCGACCTTCGCATTTACCTCACGAACTCAAGCATAACCTGAAAAGTAGGATAAACAGAGCCAAGGGACATCTTGAATCTATCGTTAAGATGATTGAGGAGGATAGACCTTGCGAAGAGATAGTCTTACAGTTGGTAGCTGTAAAATCAGCAGTCAATGAAACAATAATCAGTATCCTTGAAGGACATTTGGAAATGTATCAATCAGACCCAGAGGAATACAAAAACCTTGACACTATTGAAATAGTCAAGATCCTAACAAAGGTTCTTAGGTCAAAGTAGTCATCAATCACCTATTCTTCAGCACAGCGAGACAACTGTGTAGCGCAGTGGATATATCCTCATAAAGTAGTCTAGGATTTGATTTCTTAGCAGTGTTTATAGCGAAGAGTATATCATTCTGATTGTATCCTAAACTCCTCAAAGCCTTCACAATGTCATCAAAATTTGATTTCTCCTCATCAACCTTTATACCAAGTTTGTGAATAGAACTTTTAAGTTCAGCAACTATTCTTTCTGATGTTTTCTCACTAATCCCCTTAACAGAAGACAAAACACTAGTGTCTCCTTTAATTACTGCCCTTACAATTTCAGAAGGTGAGAAGTGTGAAAGAATCTTCATAGCCAGTTTAGAACCTACACTACTCACACTCATAAGCGCCAGAAAAACTTTTCTTGAATCTCTATCTAGAAATCCATACAGTTCATCACCGTTCTCATACAAGTGCCTGTACAGATAAACCTTATATTCCTTACCAACCTCAATAGAAGATAAATCCCTAAAAGATAGGTAAATAGAATAACCTATGTTGTTAACTTCCAAGACTACTCTACCATCATCAATCTCAACAACCTTACCAACTAAATAGTCAAACATATACTACTTTCTGCTAACATATATTATTCCCGAAGATTCTAGGTCTTTTTTCATATCCTCTTCCATATGACATTTTTTATATTTCCTTCCACTTCCGCACCAACAGGGATCATTAGGCTTCGGCCTCTTTACAGTCTTTATAGTTTCTTGTGATTGAGAAGCATTCATAACGGAAGCAAACGGATTAACTGCTCTAAACTGCCCGACCTCTTCGTGTCTAATCGCTAACTTGTCAAGTGATATCAGACCAACATCTCCAACCTTCTCCTCAACCGATACTCTCATTCTAGCGAAGATGAAGCAAAATTCTTCTCTTATCTCTTTCATTGTATTATGAAATACTTCGTAAGCATCAAGTTTAAACTCAACGAGAGGATTTCTCTCTCCATAGGACCTTAAAGTTATACCCTCTCTCAATTCCTCAATCTTATGTAAATGTTCTATCCATTTCATATCTATTATGTTGAGTAGAAGAAACTTAACTCCCTCAAGAAAAGCCCTATCAGACACATTATCACCAATCCTCCTTCTAATACCCGTGTATAAAACTTCAGACAACTTTTCAAATCTCTCATCATCTTTAACAGTATTCTTAAACAGATTGTTTAGAAACTCTTCACTGACACTGAATGCAAATGTATTATTTATAATCTCTACTATACCACCAACTCCTAGATAAGAACCATTCGCCCTATCCTTTTCCTGTATATCAAAGAAATAGTCTGAAATCATCTTTCTAACTATCTTCTCTATCTCTACAATTGAGAGTATCTTATCTCTTAGGGAGTATATAAGGTTTCTCTGTTCGTTTAGGACGTTATCATACTCAAGTAGATATCTTCTTATCTCAAAGTTATACCTCTCAACCTTCTTTTGAGCGTTTTCTATCGCAGATGTAAGCCACGGATGTTCAAGTTCCTGCCCATACTCCCACTTCATCATACTCATAAGATTCTTCAACCTATCAGAGCCAAAAAGTCTAAGAAGATCATCTTCAAATGAAACATAGAACCTAGTGAAACCAGGATCACCTTGTCTTCCTGACCTACCTCTCAACTGGTTGTCTATCCTTCTTGCTTCGTGTCTCTCCGTTCCAATAACATGTAGTCCTCCCAGTTCTCTCACACCTTCCCCTAACTTTATATCCACACCTCTACCAGCCATATTCGTAGCAACCGTAACTGCATACTTTTTACCAGCCTCGGCGATTATCTTTGCCTCTTTTTCGTGATTCTTCGCGTTCAAAACATTATGAGGAATCTTTTCTTTTGACAGCATTCTTGAGAGCATCTCAGATTTCTCAACCGATATAGTCCCAACGAGTATAGGAACACCTTTCTTGTGTAGTTCTTTTATTTCTCTAACAACTGCTTCAAACTTTTCCTTCTCCGTTGCAAATATCTTATCATTGGCATCTTTTCTCACAACAGGTTTGTGAGTAGGTATGACAACAACATCAAGTTTATATATCTTCCAAAACTCCTCTGCTTCAGTCTCTGCGGTTCCCGTCATACCAGCAAGTTTCTTATACATCCTAAAGTAGTTTTGGAAAGTGATAGTTGCTAGAGTTCTAAACTCTTGTTTTATAGGCACTCTCTCTTTCGCCTCAATTGCCTGATGTAATCCATCACTCCACCTCCTACCATACATATATCTTCCTGTGAATTCGTCTATTATAACAATCTCTCCAGAGACAACCGAGTAATCAACATCTCTCTTGAAAAGATGATGAGCTCTCAACGCTTGATTGATAGCATGAACCATCATCAAACTCTTCGTATCAATAGCACTGAAAAGACCTTTCATTGATGTCATCTCTTCTACTTTCTTCATACCTTCTTCCGTCAAGTAAGCGTTCTTTTCCTTTTCGTTTATAACGAAATCACCAGTGTTCGGTATAGGTTTGCCCTTTTCATCAACTTTCGCAGGAGTCAGCTTCCTTACGATACTATCAGCGGTTATGTATATCTCTGTGTTTTCAACCGCAGGACCAGATATTATAAGAGGTGTTCTTGCTTCATCTATCAATATTGAGTCAACCTCATCAACTATTGCGTAATGATGCCCTCTCTGAACCTTATCCTCAAGTGAATAAACCATATTGTCTCTCAAGTAGTCAAAACCAAATTCATTGTTTGTTCCGTATGTAATATCGCATAGGTATGCATCCTTCTTCGTAGCATTCACAAGTTTAACTTTGAAACAATCTATTGCTTCCTTGTTTATCTTATCCTCCGATAGTATATCATCCAAAAACACACCTTTAGGCCATGCTCTTATGTCATTCTCAATAGCATAATTAAATTTTTCTATATTCTCCCACTCAACGACATAACTCTTATCATTAGGATTAATAACTCCGACGGTAGCACCAAGAAAGAGATATATAGGCCCCATCCATTCCGCATCTCTTCTCGCAAGGTAGTCATTAACCGTAACGAGTTGAACATTATTACCCGTTAGCGACTCAACGAATAGTGGTATAGTAGCAACGAGTGTCTTACCCTCTCCTGTTTTCATCTCTGCTATCTTACCCTGAAACAAAACAATTCCACCTATTATCTGAACATCAAAATGTCGCATTCCAAGTGTTCTCTTACTCGCTTCCCTTACAAGAGCAGTCCCCTTCACAAGATCATCATCCCCAATCCTACCACTACTCCTAACTTTACTTCTAAGTTCATTCGCAACTTCTATAAGCTCTCTATTCGTAAGTCTGTCAAACTCTACTTCAAGTTTTGACACCTCCTCAACAAATGGTCTTATCTTCTTTATATCTCTCTCGTGCTTTGTGCCAAATATCTTCTCCAAAATACCCATACTACCCTCTCAAAGTAAAAATATATTCCAACTATTCAACTAAAATCAAATTGAGATGATAAGACTTGCTAATGAAAATATAGTTGAAAAACAGTAAAAAACTTTTTATAATTTAATTAACTAACCAGTAAGTTAATAAAGGGAGGGATTATGGAGACTTCTCCTAGGGATAGGATAATGGGATCTGCGATAAAACTCTTTTCAACGAAGGGTTTTGACGCTACATCTGTTGATGAAATAGCGAAGGATTCAAACATCAACAAAGCGATGATATACTACTACTTCTCAAGTAAGGATGGACTACTCGTAAGTATCATTAGAAAAAGCATTGACGAATTCTACAAGACAGTTCAAGATATGGATATAGAATCATTCGCATCACTCAAGGATTTCATAAGAACATTAGTCGTAAATCTCGTAGACTACATCACAACACACAAGGATGTAGTTAAAATCTTTTTTAGGGAAGGGTTCATATACAGCGATAAAATAGGATCTACGGTAAGTGAGTTAATATCTTGGGTTTTTGAAAACTTAATCTCAAAAATAAAGAACAAATTCAAACTCTCTGATAATCTATCCTACATTGACTGTGCGATAATGACAAACCTAGTTGCCGGTATAATCCACTTAGAGAGTAGGCTTGATGGTGAAGAAACTGAAATCATTAAAAACACCTACATTGATAAAATAACTGACATTATGTATTTTCTCGTTTCAAAAAATTGTTAATGGAGGGTTAGATATGAATAATGAAAAGGCAATCATCACTTCACAGAAAATAAATTTAATCTCTCTAGAAGGGAGGACAGCTATGATAACAGGTGCAGGGAGTGGAATAGGTAAAGGGATAGCAAACACTCTTGCAGATGCAGGAGCAACAATATACGCAGTAGATTACAACCTTAACTCACTGTTGGAGTTAAAAGAAGAATCTGAGGGAAAGGGAAGAAAAGTAAGGATATTCCAATACGACCTATCAAGTAGAAAAGAAATTCAGAAACTATGGGACGAAGTTAGAAATGCAGAACCAGACATACTCATAAACAATGTAGGCTTGTATCAATTCAAGGATTTTTTAGAAATTGACGAAGAGTTTCTGAACAAGGCTATAGACATAAACCTTAAATCTTGTTTCTGGATGTGTCAGTTTATGATAAAAAGGAACCTTGAAAGAAGCAGAGGAGGAACGATAGTTAATATATCTTCAATAGAGGCGGTATTACCACTCGTTGAAGGTCTTACACACTATACTGCTAGCAAAGCAGGTGTTATAGCAATCACAAGAGCACTAGCAAGGGAATATGCCCACAAAGGCTTTAGAGTTAACGCCATACTGCCGGGAGGCATCGTTACATCAGGAACGAAAAACCTTGCCAAAAAAGCACTGATGAAATTTGATTTGACTCTTCTCAAATCAGGTAGGCGATTCTGGGATAGACTCCCGTCAAAAAAGCTTGGAAAACCTGAAGACATAGGTAGGGTTGTATTAGCATTGGTAAGCGATTTGTTTTCTTATGTCCACGGAGCGGTAATACCAGTAGATGGAGGATTTCTATCAGCATAACAAGCAAGGATAGTATATTTTCTTCACCAAAGAACGATAAAATACCCTTCAACACTTAACTTCCCCGGGATTTTTATAACTCACCATTAGTGAAGATATGAATCGTTTTTTCAACTATTCTAACTAAACGATACACAGCAACCTAAAAATACACAAAAAACTGTCTAGAAGTTTTCTACTAGTGTTTAGAGTATTTGAACAAAAACTTTCATAGATTCTATAATTACTTTGTGTGAAACAAAAACTATACGAACTCATAGTATAAAATACTCTCTAACTAGTGATATTAGTCATATTGAAGACTACATTGATAAAATGTCTAAACAGGAGATTGTAAATATTCTAGTAGAATTACTTGATACTTATCTTAACGATAAAAATTCTTCTACTCTGCGAGAACTAATACCTATGGTAATACTTGGAGCAAAGATGAATCAAGAAAAACTTGGTTACAACGGTTCCATCCAAAATCGCAAAATTGAAGTAAAACCTCAAAACATTGATACAAGTAAAAAGCGAAAATTAAATGGAGGAGGTAGCTTCAACGACTACACACTTGAAAGATTTAAATCTCATGAAAAAGACAATCCTCTAATCTTATCAGCAGGTTATATAAATGGGAAATTGATTTACATATTAAAGTTTGAATTTGATTGTATAAAGAACAAACTAAAAGAACAGTTAGAAAGAAGATTCCCAAAGAAACGAAGAGAAACAGGACAATATCTAAGGTCCGCATCCTTTAGCTTTAAAGACTACAAAGATTGTAAAGATTTAGAAGTTTCATTCATAAGGGACGATTACTCTAAGTATAAAGAATATATTTCTAGAGAATTATTTGAATTCTTACAAACAAAAACAGTATGAACAGAATAGAGAATTTACTAAATAAAGTAATATGTGGAGATGTATTAGAGGTTTTGAGAAGCATTCCTTCTAACTCAGTAGATTTAGGTATCACATCACCACCATATAACAAAAAAGAAAAATATGGAGGGTGGCTGGTTGAAAAGGTTAAGTACAAAGGTGCTAAAGACACTATGGACGAAAAAAAATACCAAGAATGGCAAGTTGAAGTATTGAATGAACTATATAGAATAATAAAAGATGACGGTTGCTTCTTCTACAATCACAAGATACGGTATGAGGACGGCAGAATGATACATCCTATGGAATGGATAAGTAAGACAAAATGGATAGTTTGGCAGGAGATTATATGGAACAGGAGGATAGCAGGAAACATAAGAGGCTGGAGGTTCTGGCAAGTTGATGAGAGAATATACTGGCTCGTCAAGCAAAAACCAAAAGAGTTAAAACCCCAACACGCAAAATTCACATCAGTTTGGGAAATCACACCAGAATTTTCCCATAAATCACATCCTGCAGTCTTTCCAATAGAGTTACCAGCGAGAATCATATATTCAATCCTAGAGGACAGAAACGGTATCGTAATTGACCCATTCTGCGGAACTGGAACAACACTAGTAGCATCCAAAATACTTTCAAAATCATACATAGGGATAGATATATCACAAGAGTATGTAGATTACTCAATAAGCAGACTCAACAACTACATAGATGAGAAAAACAGAGTTATGGAAGAAATTAATAAACATTTCATAGAGATGACATTCAAAGAAAGAAAAGAAAAAGGTATGTGGGATAAGAAGTTAAAAGCCCAACAACCAAACTCACTCTGGTGAAGATATTACGAATAAACAATAAGAAAACTATTCAAAGTTTCCCCAATCCTTCCTCGCAATAAACCTCTTCTCGTATTTTAATTCACCATCTGAATGAAAATCATTCATATAATGAACAATATTCAAAACTTGTTAAGCATTCAAATTCATTTCCTAAATTGGTTATCTTGTTCTATTATCATTCCAAAGCCTTGTGAGTTTTTGCTACCTAGCCCTGTTGAGAGTGCTAAACCTATCATCTTCTCTTCTCCCTTAAGTAGTAGCCTACCCTCCCAACCAACAACAGGAGTATTCTTGAAGAATGTAACTACTTTCTTCCATCTCTTAGACAGAGGTATTATCAAAACATCATCACTACTATATCCAAAGTTTGCCATAAACTTCCTATTAAGATTTGACTTCAAAAATTCAAAAAATCTCTCATCATAAGGTGAGAGGTATCTATTCTTATTTTCTTCGGGTATATGGACTGTAATAGGAGATACAGTTTTGACATCAACCTCGTTTGAAGGTTTTATAATGTTAAAATCAACAGATTCAACCATTACCTGATTGTTCCCAATCTTAACTTGCTTAATCTTCAACACTTCCGCAGAGAGAGTATCAATTATCAGATTAACCGATGTAGCGAAATAGAAATAAACAGGTGG
>JANXAC010000016.1 GCA_025061835.1 Spirochaetota bacterium | reverse complement strand
AAGGATAAAAATGTGTAGTAGTTATTAAATAATCAGCATAGCGTCGCCGTAGCTATAGAACCTAAACCTTCTATCAACAGCGTATCTGTATGCGTTGATAATCAAGTCCTTACCTGCGAAAGCAGAGACAAGAAGTATAAGGGACGATTTTGGTAGGTGAAAATTCGTTATAAGACTATCAACAACCTTAAACTCAAACCCGGGATATATGAATATATCAGTTTCTCCCTTAAATCCTTTTCTGTTTCTGTTGATGTCGCGAAAAACGGTCTCAAGTGCCCTGACCACGGTAGTTCCAACTGCTATAACTTTCTTACCTCTTTCTTTTGCTTGAAGTATCTCTTCTATCAGGGAAGCGCTAACTTCCATATACTCACTTTTGAGTTTAAAGTCCTCAATCTTTTTAGTTCTAACAGGTTCAAATGTTCCAGGCCCAACGTGGAGTGTTATGTATCTAACTAGTATTCCTTCTTTTTGTATAGTATCCAACAATTCTTTGGTAAAATGAAGACCTGCCGTAGGTGATGCAATAGAACCATAAACCGAAGAATAAACAGTTTGATAAAAAACATCATCTTCTTCACTTACCCTTGGAAGGTTAAGTTTTCGTCTTCTCTTTTCTATGTAAGGTGGAAGAGGTATTTCACCAAGTTTATTAAGTTCTTCTATCGTAAATTTCAAATTACTTCTGAAGATTCCTAGCCCTTCAGATGTTCCAACAAGTGTGAATTTAAATTCCCCAACTTCTAAAACATCACCAACCTTGAGTTTGCTAAGACCCTTCACAATCGCTTGAAAGTTATATTCATCTTGAAAGTTTGCTACAAGAACCTCGTGCTCTCTGCCTGTTCGTTGATGCTTTGTCATCAACCTTGCTTTAATGACCTTTGAGTTATTTAGAACTAAAACATCTCCAGAACTAAAGTATTGAATTATTTCGTAAAATACTCTTTCTTCAAACGAAGATGTCTTCCTATTAACAACTAGCAATCTACATTTGTCTCTTTCTTCAAGAGGTTCGTATGCGATCAGTTCTTCTGGAAGTTCAAAGTCAAACTCGTTTATATCCATTTTTAAAGTGCCTGTTCTTGTCTCAAGAGTTTTTGTTTTTCAAGTTCAATTACTATAGGTGATGCTATGAAGAGAGAGGAATATGTTCCGCTTATTATACCGGTTAACAAGACGATTGAAAAACCTTTGAGTGTTTCAGGTCCCCAGATTATGAACGCTAGAACTATAAGCAGTGTTGTGAATGAAGTTAATACAGACCTTACTATAACTTGTCTTATACTCTTATTTACTACATACTCAACTTCGGTTGATTTAACTGCCTCAAAATTCTCTCTTATCCTGTCATAAACAACAACAGTGTCAGTAACGGAATAACCGAGTATAGTGAGTATCGCTGCTATCACCGAGATGTCCATCTCTATGTCAAAGAGTATGATCACAGTAAAAGAAATTAGCAGATCGTGTATTAAAGAAACTATGGCTCCCAGACCAAAGATAAAGTCAAATCTAATACCAATATATACGAGTATAAGGAATGACACTACCAACGACATTATCATCGCATTTCTAAAGAACTCTTGACTCAGTCTTGGACCTACGGTGTTTTCACCCCTTATTACAACCTCTTTGAAGTTATCTTTAAGTGCTTGCTTGATAGTTTCAACTTTTTGAATGTAATCTTCGCTTACACCAATGCTTATAAGGAATATGTTATCTTTCGGATCTCCCACATAAGTTACACTTCTCGTAATCCCCGTAGCAGAGATAACTCTTCTAACATCCTCTATTCCTATGTTATCGTTGATTTTAACCTCAAGCCTTGTTCCACCAGCAAAGTCAATGCTCTGCTTAAATCCACCCTTAACCACGAATAAAATCACACCAATTACGATCAAAATTAGAGAAAAAGTTATGAAATAAAACCTATTTCTTACAAAATCTATCTTCCTCAAAGGCTCAAGAAAGTTAAACATATACTCCTCCTATACTAAAGCGGGCAAAAATCTCAATCTCAATCTCTGAACAACAAAATCTGCCAAGAACCTTACAACAAAAACAGAGGTAAACAGTGAAACAGTTATACCGACGAGTAGCGTAGTCCCGAAACCTTTTATAGGACCGTATCCATAAAGTGCAAGTATCAGAGAAGATATTATTACTGTCACATGTGTATCTATGATAGTAACAAACGCTCTATCAAATCCTATCTTCATAGCGGTTATGAGGTCTCTTCCGTTTCGTAATTCTTCTTTTATTCTTTCAAATTGTAGAACATTAGCATCAATAGCCATACCTATTGTAAGGGCAAGTCCTGCGATACCAGGTAATGTAAGAGTTGCTCTAAATAGCGCAAGTCCTGCCAACGTTAAAAATAGGTTCATAACCAGCGATAGAGCGGTAATAAAACCAAAGATTTTGTAGTAGAATATGGCAAACGCAAAGACAAGCAATATACCAATCAACGCTGCTCTCGTGCCAAGGTTTATACTATCCGCACCCAGTGAAGGTCCTATTGACCTTATCTCAATTTCCTTAAGTTTTACACTCAAAGCACCAGACTTTAGTACTGATACTAGGCTATTCACCTCTTCTTGAGTAAATACTCCTGTAATCTGTCCTCTACCACCTAGTATTTCTGTCTGTATTACAGGAGCACTTCTTACTCTACCATCAAGCACTATAGCAAGTCTCTTACCAATATTGTTCCTTGTTATTTCCGCAAATATGTCAGCACCCTCAAGCGTAAGTGAAAAATCCACAACTGGTCTTCCAAATTGATCCTGTCCTACCCTTGCATCATTTATGTAACTTCCGTCCAAAACAACTTCTTTCTTGAGAACTATAAACCCTTTCAAAACAGGCACTCCAAACTCGTCAGTCTCATAATAACCATAAGCCTCACTATCCTCAGGTATAGAATTATCTTTTAGGAATGTGGTAAGGTCTGATATTAGTCCCTCACTGTTTAGATATTTCCTATCAATACCTGACATAAATTCATCATTTACAAACTTGAATTCCAATTTACCTGCTTTACTAACTGCTTCTCTTGCTTGGGCTATACTTGATATACCAGGTAGTTCCACAGAAATTCTGTATCCACTCTCTCGCCTTATAACAGGTTCTGCTACGCCAAACTGGTCAAGTCTGTTTCTAAGTATCTCAAGTGATATATTCACTTGCGATTCAAGTTCGTTATTATATTCACTTATAACTTTCTCCATATCCCCTTCATATTTGTCAAGTAGAAAGTTTGTCATATCTTCTGGGTCTGGCTCAAGCGTAATATATACACCTCCTCTTAAATCCAATCCTATGTTTAAAACGGTGCTACTTCGTAGTTTCTTGACCTCACTGTATTTCTTCTTCAGTTCTGGAGATAGTTTGCTAACTTCTTCCGAAGGAAGAGATAGAAGGTTCTTGTCCGCTTCAGGAACTACGAAATACCAGTCATAGGTAGGCTTTAAGATCACAAACCCTAGGAATAAAACAATAAGGATTACAACAAACCTAAACCAGTCCATAAACATTCTCCAAGTATCCTTGTATGATTATAAAAAACTGGATTGACTAGATTCTAGTAATCATTTTTTCTTAAAAACTTCAAATTACAATCTCTTACATAAATAATATATCTCGTTATGAATAAGTTTGAGATAGTTGAGAATAAATTGATATACAAAGGTCGTGCTTTTTCGCTATTCTCTGATAAGATAAAGTATGATAACAAGATAATGATAAAAGACGTTGTTGATTATCCTAATGCAGTTGCGGTAATACCAATGATTGAAAAGAACAAATTTGTTTTGATAAAACAGTTTAGGTATCCTGTAAAAGAAGAATTACTGGAAGTGCCTGCTGGGAAGATTGAGAAAGGTGAGGATGTGATTGAAGGGGCAAGAAGAGAGCTTGAGGAAGAAACTGGATACAGGGCAGAAAGGTTAGAGAAGATATATGAGTATTACCCCGCCGTTGGATACAGCACAGAAAAGATACATATCGTTCTCGCAACAAATCTTACTCTACATCAAAAAAATCTTGATGAAGATGAATTTACTGAAGTTGTTATTTTAGATTATGATGAAATCATAAGAATGATAAAAGATAATCAGATAAAGGATGCTAAAACGATAATATGTTTCTCCATATTAGGCAATAGGATGGTGAAATATGAGGTTTGAGATAGTGAATCCTTTTACAGAGGCTATAAGATTAACTTGTAGTAGCATAGGTATTGAGATACATAAAGACAAAGTTAACTTAAGAACTGGTAAGAAGATAGAGAAGAGTATTTCTTTCTTCTTCAAGATAAAAGGAGATTTTAGAGGTAGTGTAATATACGAAATGGATGAAAAACTAGCATTTGAGATAATAAGAAGAATATATGATGTTGATGAGATACCGAAAGACAAAAATCTTGTGCTCTCAGGTATAGGAGAGTTCGGTAATCTGGTTAACTCAAAATTGCTTGAGATAACATACAGAAGGAAACTTGACTACTCAATCTCACATCCTATCTTTTACAAATACAAAGGTAGAGTTATGTCCTACTCTTCACCCTGTGTTGAAATAGTATTCTTAAGCGAGTTCGGTGAGATAATATTAAGCGTTGTGTTTGATATGATAGTAAGTGATTAACTTTGTTCTAATCTGCTTCCGAATATTATTGATGGTTATGTTACTCCTGTTTGTTATTGTTTTTATTACATCACAGACATCGTTTGGTAGTGATGATGTTTCTAGACCTAATCTATCAAGAGCGATACAGTTATTACAAGTCAAGGACTACTCAAATGCCATAGCGGTGCTAACTAATATCCAGAGAACAAAAGACAATGAAAGAACGATAGATTACTACCTGTGTGAATCATACTTCTTGCTTAACGATTATGAAAAATCACTGAAATATGGAGAGAGTGTCATAAAAAAGAAGAACGATTTCATATATCAAAAGTCTCTATACAATGTCGTTTTTTCTTCGTATATGTTAAACAAGTTTACTCTCTCCTACAATTATGGTATAGAATACCTCAATAACGTTGGAAACATAAATGGTGTTGAAAGTGTTGTGATAACAATAACTTTTAATTCTCTCCTATCAACAGGCAACTTTCAAAAAGCATCAGAACTGATAGAAAGATACAGAAACAAGTATCCAAATCTTTACAATGTGCTCTTACAGACACTAGAGTCGGCTAGATCAATAGGAATAAAAGATGAGACTCCAACAAGAAGTTCACAACCAGAACCTGCAAAAGAAGAGAAAATAACTAGAAACACAGAGGAAGAGTTAGAGTTGGTAAGGTATATAATCTCATCACTTGAGCGAATATCGTCAAAAAGAGACCAACAAATTGAAAAATTGAACGATATACTGGAATTACTTGAACTAAAGGAAGAAGCACTCAAAGTTAAGAAGTATAGATTACTTCTAGATGAATAATTAATTCTTTACTACCTTTGACTTTACATACTTGGCTAACTGTGATTGAATTCTTTGTTGAAAACTCTTCTCATAACTTCATTTATCTCATCGTATTTTAATCCTCTGTAAGATAGAAATCTATATATTTTTGCTTTAAGCTTGAGTTTATCTTCTTTACTATGTGCGGGGTCATATCTTTTTAATACTATACTAACGACTTTCTCTATGTCAGTGTTTATATCTTCTTTAACACCAATACCTCTTGATAGTAGTTTCTGTTTTATGTATTTTGCGCCGAACCCCTTTGATGTCCTTGACTTTATAATAGCATCTTTTACAAACTCATCATCCAAAAAACCTGCATCCTTCAGGTAGTCTAATACTTTACTAATCTCTTCTTCCGGTAGTTTGAGTTTTGTTCGTAGGTAATTTTCCACCTCTTTAGTGGTTCGGAGTTTAATTGATATATATCTCAAAACTCTACTTATTACCTTATTGTCCATATTTCTCAATTATTAGATTAACGAAGTCTCTAGAGATACCAACAGCCCTTGAAATATTATCAATATTCCAACCATCTCGGTAGAGTTTTATGACAGTTGTTACCTGATCCTTTGATATTTCTGGTTCTTTGACTTTTGTTCCAGTTCTTGCTTCAATACCACTTACATACTTCTTGGCAGTTTCAATAGCTAAGTTTATCTTTTCCTCCATCTTAACAAGATCTTCTTTCACCTTTCTTGCTTTGTCAACCTCGGAGTTTATATGAACCAGGATACCGTCAAGGCTTTGCAATTTGTCAATAGCACCTTCTATCTTGTGATTTGATGTAAGTATATCCTCCATTCTTGAGTTAATGGAAGACAAAAACACCTCAACCTCTTCCTTCTTTTTCATAGCCTCCTGAAGTGTCTTACCTAATTGGTTCAATCTCCTATCAAAGTCTGACATGGTATTCTTGAGATAGTTTATCTGGGTTATCATTTCTTCAACAAGCCCTTTCTTTGCTTCTAGGTTTGCTAATGTTCTTGCTATATCTGTTATATCCTTCTCAAAAGTGTTTATCCTATCATACACATCTATTATGAGCTTCTCTTTGTCTCTTATGAACTCAACATTATTGAAAAGCCTATTTACCAAACTGTTGAGAGAGTTTATCTTATCCTCAATATCGCTAACTATCTTTGAATTTTTTTGATAAGATGATAAGAATTTCTCAAGGTTTATCTTCTCTTTCCTTATATCTTCAACATCCTTCTGAATTGATGAGACCAGTTTTCTGTTCTCCTCTATATTGTTCATCATAATCTTGAGTTCATTTAACCTCAAACTCACATTACCTATCCTTTCATCCATCTTATTCAATTGGCTTAAGTTGTTTTCAGCATCATTTATTCTTCTCTCAATGTTAGACAATACATTGTGATACCTCTTGAATTGGGCTTCAATGAAATCTTTAAAATCTTGTGCTTTCTTCTCCGCATCTTTTGCCATAGTATTCAAACTACTTTTAGCGTTTTCTATCAGTGAGTTAATCAAATCTCTTTCATTTATGTAAATATTGCCTACTTGCTCTTTTATCTTCTCCACTTTGTTTATCATCTCATTCTCAAAGCTTTTCATTTGCTCTTTTACTGACGACACTATTTGAGATAGCTGATTCTCAAGATGCGATTTGTAGTTTGTGATGTCATTGTTTATAGTCTGCTTCTCTTTGTCAAACATAACCTTTAAACTTTCCATCCAATGTGATATATCACTTTCGTACTCCTTTTCAAGCGAACCTATCCTATCTTGTAGATTTTTTGTTATTCCGTCAAGATATTCATTGACTTTACTCTCAACTATATCAACCTTACTGGCTACTTCCTTAAGGTATTCTTCCATCTGGTTGTTAAAGTCCCGTTTAAGAGTATTCAGAGTATCAGACATTTTTCTATGTGATTCTTGTATAACACTATCAAATTCCGCTATCTTACTTGATAGATTATCACTATACCTTTGGGATATGGCAGAAATAGTGTTATTCAGGTCTAGAAGCATGTTTCTAATTTTCTCATCAGCCTTACCCGCTATGTCATCAAGTCTTCCTTCAAGACTATAGATCTTGTTGTTAACAGCATCGTATTTATTTTCCAGTGAGATAATAACCTCATTAATCTTATCAGTTTGACTCTTAATAGCATTCAACGCTTGATTGAGAGATGCATCAAAAGATTTCTTTGATGCCTCAACAAACTGGGATATTTCCGATGAGTAATTATTCTTGATCGTCTCCTTAAAAGATTTGTAGTCATCCTCAAGTTTTTTACCTATCTCTTCAAACTTTTCTTTTAGTGCCGACACTCTAGATGAGTAGAACTCAAAAAATTTATTTTCCATCTCTTTAAACTTTGACTTAAGGTCATTCTCAAGATCATTATAATCTTGAATAACTTGCTTTTTAGCCTCTCCAAGATTGGATATATAAGTTTTTACTGTCTCTTTGACTGACGAATACTCAGATTGTAGTTCGTTTATGAAACTATCAAACCTATTCTTAAGCAGTGAAATGTTAGACTCATAATTCTTTGTAAACTTTTTCATCATCTCATCAAGTTCTAACGAAACTTGATTGTTCTTGGAGTTTGTAAAGTCTGAAAGCTGTTTTGAATACTCTTCCTTTATCTTCTCAAAACCCTTTATCATATCATTCTCCAATTTGGTTATCATCTCAAGAAATTTCTTATCATAGTAATTCATAGTCTCTTGGAATTTCTGGTCTTCTTGCTTGTAGAGTTCATCAATACTCTTTTTAGTGTTATCAAACTTGTTCTCAACAGCAGCGAATATATTCAAAACTTTTTGATTGAAGTCTTCAACAGTTTTTCTAACAACTTCCTTCTCATCTCTCATCTTCTTCTCAAACTCATTGAATAGTTTATTCATTGATTCTGACAATTTAAGAATATCATTACCAAGAACATCTATACTCTGTTGTTTTTCTGAGATACTGTCCGAAAGATGTTTTAATGTGTTATTTGTTTCTACTATCTTTTTGTCTATATTCTCAAACTCACTTCTAACTCTTGAGAGCATAATATCAGATGTGTTGTTAAAGGAGACTCTCAACTCATCTGCATGTGTTGCTACTTGTGATTTCATATCTTCAATAAACTTCTCATATATATCATTTAAGTTCTGATTGAATTTATCTCTTGCCTGGTGTATCTCTTTGTCTATCTTATCTATAACGACCTTTATTCTCATATCCACATCTTGCGAAAGTTCATGAATCCTATTCACTAAATCATTTGTAAGATTAACATACAACTCTCTTATCTCTTTGTCCTTCATCTCATTCTCTTTTAATAATGATGATATTGAATCACTGAATTTCTTGATATAACCATCCACATTTGAAACCTCATCCTTTATAAGGCTTATTTTACTCTCAAGCGAAGATATAGTTTCAAACTTTTCAGAGAATTGTCTATCAAGTTTCTGTATATCATTTATAAAATCATTCTTGATAGAATCTATCTGCAGGTCAAAACTTTTTATATAATCGTTTATTTCCCTATTCATACTATCTCTTATTGCTACAAAGTTATCCTTAAATCTGTTGAATAGCTCATCCTGTTTTACAGCGAACAGACTTTCAAGAGACCTTATCTTCTCATTTATTGTAGCATCAACTCTCTGATTGACCTCTTTTATGAGTTCTACAACCTTCTCATCAAGACCAGATGTAAGCATAACTTTTATCTTGTTGAACTCCGAAATTATCATCTCAGTGTAATATTCCTTGGTAGTCTCTATCTCCTGCTTTACCTTTGAGAAATTAGTATCAAGTATCTTAAGTTTGTTGTTGAATTCCTTTACAGAGTTATCAAGTATTGAAAACATATTCTGTAGATTTGATATTTCAATGTTCTTCATCTTTATATTCTCATCAAGCCATTCTGTGAAGTTTGAGATGCTTTGGGAAGTTTCTTTGAACTTTGTAGATATATCTTCCTTGAGTGTATTTGTATCGTTTATAAGCCTTTGTGCTACTTCCTCAATCTGTTTAACTTTTTTTATTACTGCGTCAACATCTGAAAAGTTTTTGTTCAATCTTTCTTCAGCAAATCTTTTTATCTCCTGCGACTTTTGGTCCAAGTCTCTAGCTATCTGGTTTTGATAATTATTAGCAATTTGAACCATAGTATTATTCACCTCATCTCTTACTTTCCGAAAGTTACTCTCAATCTCCGATAAGATTTTCTCTATCTCCCTATCTATTTTAATCTCAATAGTGTTGGTGAATGATTCTACTTCTCTTAATCTCTCATTAAGACTTAACTCTATATTTTTAACTTTACCCTCAATGGAATCATAGAAAGTGTTCAGAGATGATTCTAGAGAGTTTATTCGGTTTATAAATTTATCAACATTCTTTTCTGAAGATGTAACCTGACCTTCAAGGTTTTTCATCTCCTTATCAATCTGAGATTTCGTCTCATCAACCTTCGCAAGAATGTTTTTGAATTCTTGAACTATTTTCATCGGCTCTTTTGATTCATTCTTAAACCTCTCAAACTCCTTCTTTATGCTCTCAACTGATGATAATATACTGCTTATCTCCTTCTTTGACTCATTTATCCTTTTAAGTGCTTCCGAAAGATCACTATCACTTCCTCTTATCTCTGAAATCTTCTCGTTTATAGTGAAGATCAAGTTTTTACCGATGGTAAGGTTTGCATCAAGTTTTATAAGTAAATCTTCAAGACTTTTAGTCTTTTCACTCAACATAGATTCAAAATCACTAATCTGCTTCTCAGTGAATTTTTTCAGTTTCTCAAAGTTGTTTAATGATTTATCTCTACTTCTTACTACTAAGGAAACTAATAGTGCAGTTACTCCTGAAACTAAGATATACACAAGAACTTCAAGCATTCTCCCCTCCCAAGGTATAAATCAATTTTCAAAAATCTACAAACTTTCTTGCAATTAGTTGATGTTTAGTAAATGTTTAACTCCTAAGAAAAGCATTAGTAGAACAAAGATAACCAACTAAAATATTATAAAGTCTCAAGCCTTACTGAACCTACATCATCTTGATATCTACAAAGCAACAAATTTAAAGTTTCATACCCTATGAAGTTTGTGATAATATTCTTGTTTGTATATGTATTATTCACCAAATCAATTTACGGGAACGATAATATTGTGATAAAAGCAGTTGGAGATACGATGTTTGGCTCGGTTACACCAAAGACTATCTTGCCAGAAAGGAAAGGGGAAGAATTCGTAGAATCAATTGGACCTTATCTGAAAGATGCTGATATAGTTATGTGTAATCTAGAGGGTGCGTTTATAAGCGATGGGTTTAAACCGTCAAAGTGCGGTGGTAGGAAAGCAAACTGCTACGAGTTTGGAATGCCATCCTACCTGACAAACGCTCTAAAAAAACTTGGTTTTAATCTAATTGTTTTCAACAACAACCATGTTATGGACTACGGAAGAAGAGGTTATGAATACACAATTCAGTTAGCAAAAAGTTTGAGAATTCCGATCGCTAATATGGAGGACTACGCAGTTATTGAAGTTAAAGGTAAAAAGGTCTGTGTGGTTGCCTTTGGTTTCAGTGGAGGTAGATTCTCAATACTTGATGTTCCAAAAGCGAAAGAGATTGTGAGTGATCTAAAGAAGAAATATGATATAGTCATAGTCTCGTTTCACGGTGGTGCCGAAGGAAACTCAGCGACAAAGACGGAAGACAATGTTGAATTCTTTTTAGGTAGCAACAGAGGGAACGTTGTTAAATTCTCTAGAGGGGTTATTGACGCAGGTGCAGACCTTGTGATAGGACACGGGCCACATGTGTTAAGAGCAGTAGAGATATATAAAGGTAGGTTAATAGCATACTCGCTAGGCAACTTCCTTACTCATGGAAACTTTAACATAAAGGGATACGGCGGGATAGGTGGTATTATTGAAGTTCATATCACAACAAAAGGCGAGTTCGTAAAGGCAAACTTCATACCTACAATCCAACTTCCACCAGGAATACCAGTCTATGATAGAGAAAAGAGAGGAACTAAACTCATAAACAGACTTGGTAAGGAAGACTTTCCTAATTCGTATTACAAGTTTGAGGAATAGTTAAGCATCAGATTCCAAGAAGTTCCATAACTCTACGAGCGGATAATTCAAATGTGTTAAATTGACCTAATTGATTTCTTTTTGTTTCATATCCATGAAAATCACTACCTCCCAGAGGAATGAGATCATTCTCTTGACAGAATTTTAGAAGACTTTTTGTCATACTCTCATCAAGAAGGGGATGAAACACCTCAATCCCATCAAGACCTATCTTTTTAAGTGCTAATATATATCCAATTTTACTCCAATCTTTTAGAAAGTCTGGATGAGCAACACCAACAACACAACCTACAGACTTAAGGTCAGTCAATATCTCTCTCGTGTCCGGATATGTATTCTCTAGTTTGTATTTTGCTCCTTTACCGAAGAAAGACTTATAAACTTTCTCAACACTCGGAAAGTCAGAATTGTGGTATAGATACCTTGCTAGGATCATTTTATTGATCGTTCTTCTACCATTCCTGATGATACTCTGGTCAACGTAAATGTTATCATCGTGCAACATTTGTATAGTTTCAATAACTCTACTTTTCTTATACTCTCTTATTGGAGATACTAACTTGTCAACTTTATCAATTATGTTTTGATTGTAATACGCCAGAAGATGTATCTCTAGCCCATCATACGCTGTTGAAATCTCAACCCCGGGTATGAAAGCAATGTTTTCTTTATAATTCTTAACAAGTTCCGCTAATTCTCTAGATTGATTTGTATTCTCATGGTCTGTTATAGATATGAACTTTATACCTCTGCTAACTACCTCCTTTAGGACAAGTCCGACTGAAAGATCACCATCAGAATAAACTGAGTGAATGTGAAGGTCAGCATTCCTATTACCTAACTCTACCATAATCTATCCCCTAAAGTAATAACTCACTCTTAGTTGTAAATGTTAGTTTGCAAAATATAATTTTCAAACTCATATTAGAAAATAATAAGAAGTTTTTGTATGGAATTCAAATTGACTACCATAGAAACGCTTTTATTGGTTTTTTTGGTCGTCCATCATCACCCCAAGCACTTAAAGAGTACCTACTCCACACAAACGCACCTTGAGGTTCCCAGTACAAAACACCAATACCTTTTTTATTCGTAACATTTCTAACCTCCCTTATGAGATTTTTTATCATCTCATAAGTATCCTCTTCTTCGTAGTGAGGGCCCCCTGTCTCAACAACCATCACATATTTTCCATACCTTAACGCGAGTTCGTTCATATTTGACACCAAAGCACCTATAGTCTCTCTCCAACTCTTCCCTATCCAATATGGGTAGTATGACATACCTATGACATCATAGTCTGTGAAATATCGGTTTAAGTTTTCAAAAAACCACACAAAGAGATCTCTATCATGACCGTTAGCAAGATGTATGACTATCTTCGTGTTAGGGCTTACATCTCTCACTGCTTTCGCTCCCGATGATATGAGACTTGCAAGTTTTCTAAAGTTTCTATAACTTCCATCAGGCCAAAGCATTCCAGCATTGATTTCATTTCCTATCTGAACGAATTCAGGGTATATACCTTCTTCTTTCAAAGATTCCATAAAGTCGTAAGTGTATTCATAAACTTTATCCTTTAGTTGTAAGAATGTCAGTTTTTCCCAGTCTTTTGGTTTTCTCTGTTTTGATGGATCAGCCCAAGAGTCACTATAGTGAAAGTTTATCATAACTCCAAACCCCATCTTTTTACATCTTATAGCCATCTTGATTGTATCATCCTTACCGCAATATCCATTTACTGAGTCTTTTGAAGGTGAAACCCAGGTTCTAAGTCGTATTATGTTCATTCCATTTTCCTTGAGTATTGTGAGAACATCCTTTCTTGTGCCATCAAAGTCGTAGAAGACAAAGCCTGTCTCTTCCATCTGTGGAAGCCAAGAAACATCCGCCCCTTTGAAAAATTCACTACTATATCCTTTAAGATAGGTAAAACTAAACAGGAGAACGAGAAATGTATGGTAGCCCTTCATATACTATCATTATACACAATTTTTCAGTGCTAGTAAAAGAAAAACTTCCAAAGAGATTTTCAATTAAACTTAAAGTTCATATAATTTAAGTTTGATTTACGAATTCGTTTTCTAACGGTTCTACAGCATTAGTCTCTGTAAGTTTCATCACATTAGTTCTTGATTCAGGATAGAAGAATGTAGTAAAGAAGAATACATCCAAACGGCGTTCAGAAAAATAACACTGATTACTTAACGAAGTAGTTTTTTTTACGAGAATCTCTGATAGAGGTCAAATATGGTAAGAGGAATATATACTAGTGCATCAGGTATGATAGCACAACTTGATAATGTGAATACTATAGCGAATAATCTTGCTAACAGCAATACTACCTCTTATAAGAAAGAGGTAACTTTATTCAAGTCGTTTCCAGAGATGCTTGCCAGGAGAGTGAATGACAATGGTGTTGTAACTTTTCCTTTAGGTTCTTATGATAAAGCACCTGTTGTTGGGAAGTTTGGGACTGGTGTTGAAGTAAATGAGATACAGACAATCTTTGAACAGGGTTCGCTTAAGCAAACTGAGAATGCATTTGACCTAGCGATTGAAGGTGAAGGATTCTTTGTAGTAGAAACTCCAGAAGGTTTGAAACTTACAAGGAACGGTAGTTTTAAGATAAGCAACGATAACTACCTTGTTACCAAAGAAGGCTTTAAGGTTTTAGGTGAGAATGGATACATTAGGATCAAGATTGGCAACTTCAAGGTTGATAAGCAAGGTAATATTCTTATTGACCCTACACACGACCCCGCTATTCTTGATGAATTCGTCGCTACCGACAGGAGTGATATTAAGGATCAAGAAGTTGTTGATAGGATAATGTTAGTTAATGTTGATTTTCCTAGATACCTTAAGAAAGAAGGGCACTCTTACTATACAACTACTGAACTATCTGGAGAAATGAAGGTATTAGAAGGTGATAAGCGACCAAAGGTTCATCAAGGTTTTTTGGAGACAGCGAATGTAAATCCTGTTGTTGAAATGGTTAGGATGATATCTGCTGAAAGAGCCTACGAAGCAAACTCAAAGTCTATACAAACACACGACACCTTACTTGGTAGAGCAGTGAATGAGGTAGGTAAGGGATTATCTGCCTAACCCAGCCAGTAACATAACTATTTAGTATTTTTCCTAATTCCGCTGATATGAAACCTAGTAAGACACCAAAAATGACATCAGTAAGATAATGAACTCCTAGATAAACCCTTGAGAAACCTATGAGTATTGCTATAGGTAGTATCATCATTGATACTTCTAGGTAAAAACTACTTATAACGAAGAACACAACGAAAGCACCTGCGGTATGACCAGATGGGAATGAATACCTATCTGGTGGAACTATAAGCCTTTTTATTTCGGTTCTGTATTTTATGTAAGGTCTCTTGCGTGTCGCTATATTTTTTATTATTTTTTGTAAAACAACCTGAATAATCAATGCTATTCCTAATGCTAATCCTAACTCTAGACTGACAAGTATTGTCACCAAAACTGAAACAATGGTAAGAAACCACCAGTCACTTAGCCTTGAGATAGATTTAAGAATGAAGGTGAGATATTTATTTCTGATTTTGATCACTTTTGATATAAACCAAAGGTCAAACTTGAAGATGATTGAAAATTTGTTTGATATGGAACTCCTTATACTTTTTATTCTACTCATCTATTACTCTCTGAAGGCTTTCACAGCCTCATCAACAGAGTCATAATACATAAACAAACTATCAAGCTCAACTAACTTAAGTATCTTCCTTATGGATTGTTCTACATTTGAAAGTTTCACACCGCCCTTGTTTGCAGTAGTTCTTCTCAAAGAGGATATAAGAACCCTTATTCCACTACTTGAAAGGTGTTGAACTTTCTCAAAGTCAAATACTATCTTGTTTATATTAGTGTTAAATATATCATTAACTTGCTTCTCCAACTCAAGAGCAGCTTGAACATCAATTCTACCCTCTAATCTCACAACAACCACATCACCAACCTTTTCAACCTTATACATAAACCCCTCTGTTTGTTAGTATAACGAACTCGGATTATATTTTTCAAATAACATAAGGGCTTTGAATTTTTTTTGATTTAACAATTTACTTTATAATTTATTCATAGGTGATATACTTATGGAAGATAATAAAGTTAGAAGGTTTGTTGAACTTATAAGACTTTACAACAGCGAGCCTAACAAGAGAGTATTTAGAGTGGATAGAGATTGCTATATAATAACTACTATTTTCTCATCAATTGATGACAAACCATTTTTAAGAATTGGTTATTCGGACTACATAGAAAAGTTTAAAAAAGATATTAGTAGCGTTGTGATTGCGCCTGGCTATATATCATCACTGCGTAAGGAGATTGAACAGATGGAAGAAGATAAGTATAATACCAATTTCATTCTTCCTAGTAGTATATACAATGTAATACTAAAGTATCTTCCATCCTCCCTACATCACAAAATTAATGTTAATGTGATAGATAGGAATGAAGTAGGTATAAAAGACAGTGAAGTTGTAAAGGAAATAAGCGAGAAATACAAAACCTATGTTTTACTTTACGATAATGGTAATTTTGCTATAACCTTTGGTGGTAAGAAAGTCTTTGACCTTTTTTCTGCTTTGACTAACGACCTAACTACATCAAAAATACTTAATCTACTTTCACCAAAGCTCTATGAGATACTACCCATTAATGTTGTCATAAATATAGGTGGTAATTATGTGATACGAAGCAAATCAAAAGACATAATGATATCAACAGATGAGTTTGATGAAAAAGAATTCTTGAAAACACCTATTCCTCTAACAACCGTAAGGAGTATAGTAGGCAACAATGTAATATCACTAATTGATACTATAAGACTCATATATGATAGAAGTAGTTTGAGAGTATTTACGAACAAAGAGATTTACGAAGATTTTAAAAGATTCAATCTAGGTATAAAGTTTGTTGAAATAAGTGATAAGATAGACATCATAAATAATGTGAATATAACGACAAAGAAAGGTGATGGTAAGTATAGTATTCCTCTTGTTAGTAAAGAAGGTGTGAAGAAGGAATTAGTGTTCGGCAGTAGCACTGACAAAAATGTAATCCTGCTTCAAAACCTTGAATACATATTGCTAGAAGATTTTTCAAAAGGCAAAGTGGAATACATATCTACTAACCTCATCACCAAATCCCCAGAAGATAATGATTATGACCTAGAGTTCTCAAGACTGAAAGACGAAATAAAAGAAAAATTTGACAAAAAAATGGTTCTCTCTGACGTTCATAGAGAGTTTGACAAAGACAATGTAAGAATCAAGAAGGATAGAGAGAGGTTAGAAGAACTTGTATCACTATACGAGTATGTATCATCTTTACCATACTCCGAACGAGTTAAACTGATTGTCAAGAGTGAGAAATTAGAAGGAACTAAAAAAGAGGAAGAAATAATAAAACTTGCTGAAAAATCATCTAAAACTTCCCCATCTAGCGATATACAAACATCTTCCTCTAGTAAATCCAGTGCTGCTCAAGGTCTCGGAGAAGGCAAAAGCACAATAAACCTGAAACAACCAGTTTCTTCAGAGACTCTTTCTTCTGATACTCCGAAAGGTATTAGAAAAGGCATTTCAAGGTTCAATCTAAAACATGCTATAGTGGGACTTGGAGTATTGATCGTTTTAACTACAGGGATTTTGTTCTTGCTCTTGAGAGATGAAATATCTAACTGGTTTCTAACCGAAAAAGAACGAGAAGTTATTGAAATAATCTCAAATCTAGATAATACATACGAGCCAGAACTTACACATATACAAACCAATCTAGGTATAACAATAACGGACTACGATATATGGATTTATGTTAATAAGGTTGCTGTTTTGAATGGTTATAAACCACTTACCTACAGAAATCCACAGAAATGGGAAGATCCAGATTGGGTATATCCTAATATGTCCCTCAAGATGGTAGATGGTAGTATAGTAATTGTAAGAACTAATGATAATATGTGGAACATAAGCAAGAGAAAGATAATAGAGGATTATATAAAGAAGAAGTATAATGTCAGGGTTGAGTCTCGTGCAGGAACTAATGTGTATAGTATTGAAAAGAAGTGATCAATTCTGTTTTTTAGTTAAGTCCCTGTCAAAGGTCTTTACCCACGAGGAGGATTTGTAGATACCTCTCTTGCCGTTCTCAACTGTTATGAAAATAGCCTTTATCTTAAACTTTTCAGCAAATAACATACCTCCACTCTTTCCCATAACCAGAAACATTCTTGCGAGGATTATAGCCTCAACAGGGTCCTCACTGGCAACAGATACAGAGATAGTTCCATTGTCCGCAGGGTATCCTGTCCTCGGGTCTATTATGGAATGATAACTCTTGAAACCACTGACAAACGCATTTTCAGAAACATCTGCAGTGTATAGCATTAGGTTTGAAACATTTACTGTCATTAATACTTCATTTTCAACTCTATTCTGCGGGTTCATAATACCAACACTCCAACCCTGCTGATCCTTGCTACCTAAACACAATGATATATTATTCCCTATAGATATAAAACCATTCGTTATTCTATTTTTCTTAAGTAATTCCTTGACCTTTGTAAGAGCAATACCTGAAGCAAAAGGAGAAAGGTATAGTTTTGTTTTCTTGTTTCGTATTATTATACTACTATCAGAGATCACTAGGTTCCTCGTTGATGAAATCTTGAGAGCGTTTGATAACTCCGACGGACTTGGAACATAGAATTCATTCTTTTCAAAACCCCATATATCTATTAAGTAGCCTATTGTTGGACTTATAGACCTAGTAAGTGAGTTGTAGTATAAAATCTTACCTAGTAGTCTCTTTAAGTCATTGTTTATAGTAGTTGGTTTCTTATAAGCACTCTCGGTAATTCTTGAAAGATAACTACCTGTATCGTATGAATAATTGTATATCTCATTAGTTATAATATCAAAAGTCTCCTTTGACAATTCTAGAAATTGATCTCGGTTCGTTGTTGAAAGTTTAACAACTATCGGGATGTTCTTGTAAGTATAAAGTTCAGATTGTATTGCGTTAGAAAATAGATTTTTAAACGAATATAGTATGAATATTAAAACCAAAACAAACCTAGACATAACTAAAAGCATAGGTAAATTATTACTGTGATACCAATGTATTTTCTAATTCTCTATGACTGTGATAATAAATAATTAACAAGACATTTCAAAGAACTTATACTTTGGGGAAATTTAAGAACAAGTATATTCTGCTAAAACGAATTCTAATGTCTTTCAGTAAAGATCCTATCTCTCCAAATAAAACATTCACTAAAACATTATCTTCAACCCCTAGATATCACTCAACTCCACAGTAAAGTTGAATTGCGGGTATAGATTTATCTATCATTTGTAGGAACTTTTGGAGGTAGCCTATGGGAATAATGGATGGGAAGAAGGGAGTTGTTTTTGGTGTTGCTAACAAGTGGAGTATCGCTTGGGGTATTTCAAAGACTTTACATTCCGAAGGAGCTCAAATACTTCTATCTTATCTTGGAGAGGAGGATAAAATAAGAGAACTTGCTAACGAGATAAACGCAGATATGTTTGCTTGTGATGTGTCAAAAGATGAAGATATTACCAAACTTTTTGAGTATGTCGGCAAAAAGTATGGCAAAATTGACTTTATAGTTCATTCCATAGCATTTGCTCCAAGAGAAGCCCTACAGGGAAGGTATATTGACACAACGAGAGAAGCCTTCAAGATAGCACTAGACATAAGTGCATACTCTCTTGTAAAGATAGTCAAAGAAGCAGAAAACTACCTAAACGATAATGGATCAATAATCACAATGACATATCTAGGTTCTGTGAGGGCAGTTCCTAACTACAATGTTATGGGTGTTGCAAAAGCGGCACTTGAGTCAAGTGTTAGGTATATTGCTTACGATCTCGGACCCAGAGGTATAAGGTGTAACGCCATATCCGCAGGCCCTATAAAAACTCTCGCAGCGAGAGGCATAAGTGGATTTATGAGTATGTATGAGGAGTATCCAAAGAGATCTGCTTTAAAAAGAAATGTAGATGTAGATGAAGTTGCTAACACTGCTCTATTTTTGCTAAGCGACCTTTCATCGGGAATAACAGGTGAAGTAATATATGTTGATGCTGGGTATGAGATAATGGGAATGTAGTGTTATGTGATGTTTATAGTTTTAGGCCCAACTAATTACCTAGTAATTCTTTTGGACTAATCTCAAAGTCCGAGAGTTGTTTTTTCAAACTTTCATCAACATAGTTAGACTTAAGCATATTTATGAAATACAACCTTAGTAGTGTGTCTTTTTTCATCTTTTCATCTCTAGCATTAGTAACTCCTATTAGAAAATCCAATGCCTCATCATAACTCTCTTTGTTAAAATTATAGACACCAAGCGTGTAGTCAGCATATTCCTTATAGTATCTCTGACAGCCTTCATCTGTTAGGAACTGAATACCTTTTATATCTCCTACTTCTAGAAGTAAGTATTGACCAATGAGGAGTTTTGAAAGTGCTATTTCCTTCTCTCCTAACTTTGTGTTAGATAAAGATAGAAATAGGTTTGATAAACCTGACTTTTCATTACCGTCAAGGAGGTCCTTGACCCCCTTGAGAAGATAGTATCTTGATATGTTAACGTTTGACATCTTATCCAGTATTAGATTTGCTTTTTCGTAATCGTAGTCCTTTAGAGCATTAACAAAGTCGGTGTGTAATCTATTTTCTTCATTTATCACTCCTAGTAGGAGTGCCAGAATGAGTAATACGACCGCAGAAACAACCAGAAGTGTTGTTAGCGTTCTGTTCATTAAATTTAGTATAGAATGCTTTTCAGTTCATCAATTATTTTCTTTGGAACCACTTTAAGTTCTTGGACTGCTTCTTGGAGTGGAACTGCTACAATCTCTGTTCCTCTGAGTGCTACCATTTTCCCCCAATCTCTCTTTAGAACTAACTCACCTACATTGATACCAAATCTTAGTGATAGTATCCTGTCAAATGCTGTTGGAGCCCCACCTCTTTGTAGATGTCCCAATACTACATACCTCGTTTCAATACCCGTTGTTTCCTCAATATACTTTGCAAGTTGTTTTGCGATACCACCTAGCCTTACATGACCAAATTCATCGGTTTTTGCATCCTCAAAAACGAAGTTTGGTGCTCCTCCGGTATCAAGTATAGCACCTTCTGATACTGCTATCATTGTATATGGTTCACCTTTTTGATGTCTCTTCTTTACAAATTCTGCAACATCAGTTATTTTTGTAACCTCTTCTGGTAGCAATACCATATGTGATCCACCTGCTATTCCAGACCAAAGAGTTATCCAACCAGCGTGTCTTCCCATGATCTCAACCACCATTACTCTTCTATGTGATTTTGCTGTTGTATGCAGTCTGTCAATCGCTTCCATCGCTATATTCACTGCTGTATCAAAACCGAATGTATAGTCTGTAACATTAAGATCGTTATCAATTGTCTTTGGTGCTCCTACAACAGGAAAACCATCCTTTGCTAGCTTGTTTGCTGCACCGAGAGTATCCTCTCCACCTATTGCTATAAGTGCATCTAAACCTAGCTCTTTGAAACTCTGATGAGCCTTCTTGACAGTATCTTCATTCTTGTAAGGATTAGTTCTAGATGAACCGATTATAGTTCCACCTTCTTTGTGTATATCCTTCACATCCTCATACTTCAGAACTACATACTTCTTCTCTAGGAGTCCTCTCCATCCCTCAAGTAGTCCTATAATCTCAACATCAGGTAGATCTCTCTTTATCCTTAAATAAGCACCTTTGATTACACCATTCAAACCGGGTGCATCCCCTCCACCTGTTAATATTCCTATTCTCTTCATACCAACCCTCCAAAACTTTATTGTATTTTAATCAATTAGATACCTTGAATTCTATCTAACATCCGTTTCCAGAAGTTTTGTAGATATTTAGTAAAGTTGATGCAAAAAGAATTTTTATGATTGTGTTTTTGAATTCTTCAGAATCAATTTTTATAATTCACCTATGTATAAGTTCAGTTGGATAGAAAAGGTAGTAGGAATAACCTCTGTTATAGTCGCGGTGTTGTTTTTCATTCTTATCCTTTTCATCGGTCGTGCAAATGAGTGGTTCAGACCATCTGTGAGATACTATACCATTCTTAACAGCGCTTCTGATGTAACACCCGGCAAGAAGATACTCTACAAGGGCACAGTTGTAGGTAAAATTTCAGATATTTCAATACAGTCTGATGATACATTCAAAGTATCCTTCTACATATACTCTGAATATACTAACAAGATGAGACAAGACTCACTCTTCATTGTTACTTCCGAACTCCTTGGGGGTAGGAAGTTTGAAATACTACCTGGTAGCGAGCAAAGCACAATCCTTAAAGAAGGTGATCTGGTATATTCTACCGATACCTACGAAGGCAAGATACTCTCTAAACTCAAAGGATACTATTCACCACAGGAAGATATAAACCGAATAATCAACAATGTATCGCTCATAACATCATTCCTGCTTGATTATATCGGAGAAGGTGGTGACCTGGAGAAGATACTTAACAATGTGAATGAGATCTTGGAGAGCGTTAATACCTCTATTACAAGGCTTAATAAAACAACACTTCCATCCGTTGATGCCATGGTAAGCAAGGATCTACCAGTTATGATAAAGGAACTCAATGATGTTCTTAATGAACTAGAAGTAGTTCTTAAAAATGAAGATATTAAAGATATACTCAAGAATGTTGATAAGATAACTTATGATGTATCTCAGATAACTGGTGATATTAACAACAATCGCAAAGACATAAACAACTTGATAAGTAATCTTGAGAAGCTATCAAGAAATCTAAATGACATTGCCGTTGCATTAAGAGATTTCGTTAGGTAAGTGTGATCTTCATTGTTTTCTATTATAACCTAGTTCTCTTACACCGACAGAAACCGGTAGAAACACTCTAAAAACAGTCTCATTTTTCTTTGAGTGAAAATCAATAAATCCTTTATGAGCCTTGATAATCCTATACACTATACTAAGCCCAAGTCCGTTACCGTTCTCTTTGGTTGTGAAGAATGGTTCAAATATTCTGTGTTTTATCTCATCAGGTATCCCAACACCATTGTCTTTAAATTCAACAACCACAAAATCTCCATCAACCCTGCTATGAAAGTATGTTTTGACCCATATATTTCCACCACTGTCACTAAGTGCTTCTATTGAGTTTTTAAGGAGGTTTTGGAAGACTTGTTTTATTAAATCCCTATCGCATAAAACCAAAGGAATACTCTCATCACTCATAATCTCAACAGAGATCATCTTCTCTCTCATCTCAGGTAAGAAAACTTCAACTACTTCTTTAACTATGTCGTTTATATTTTCATACTTCTCTTTGTACTTGTATGGTCTTAGGGAGAACATAAGGTCATTCACAATCCTATTGAGTCTATCTATCTCTGAAAGAATTATATTTATCTCGGTTGAGACATAGTTCCTATCAACTTTTGACTTTTCAATCATCTTCTTAACAACATTTGCGTGTAGGTATATCGCCGAAAGAGGGTTTTTTATCTCGTGAGCAATACCATAGACAACATTGGACAGTGAAGCAATTGAATCTTCTTGATATCTATTGATACTCTCAAGAGACTCGTAAGTTATATCACTTATGATCACAAAGAACTCGCTAAAGTTTTTTGTAGAACATTCAACTCTAAAGAATCTCTCACCAAGAATAGCACTAGAACCTTCTCCAGTCCCAACAGAAACATTTACACTATAATAGTTCAACCTTTCTTCATTCACTTTAAATATAACACTTTTGATAGTATCTAAAAAAGTAGAATTATACATTAACTTTTTTTCTTCATCCCTATACATTATTCCCCATTTAAGGCATAGATCGTTATAGTAGTAAGGATTGCAATTCTTATCAACTATACACACCGCTCTTCTCAAGGCAAAGTTAAACAGGTCAAGAAATCTTTCTCTCTCAATATTGAGGGTCTCAAGTAGTTTTAAAATAGTTGTAGTAGGTATTTTCTCTATTCTTTCAATCGCATTCTTTAGTATTTGACCTAGATCATCTTTCATCAGACATACTCTGAAAGAGATATTGACTTAATTTGAAACTCCTCATCAACGCCCTTTACATTGATCTGGACAGTATCCCCTACCTCCTTATCAATCAACTTTACACCAAAAGGAGACCTGTAAGAAATTATATTCTTCTCCACATTTGCTTCCTTATCCCCAAGTATATGATAAGTAATCTCTTCACCAGTTCTCTTTGACTTAAGAACCACTTTCGTACCAACATCAACATAGTTCCTTGAGACAGCGTCCGGATTAATAACCTTATACTCAACAAGTTCTTTAGAGAGTTGCTCAATGATAGCCTTGAGTTCTTCTTCCTTCTCAAGGAGTTCTGGTGTTGGGTTTGTTGAAACCATTTTTGATATCTTTGGTAGTTCCTCGTTAAGGAGTCTATTATATTCTTCCCTTATCTTTTCATAGGCAGATTTGGTAATCATATACGGACTTCTCCTATCTCTTGTATCCTCCATATACTTGAGGTCTGGATGCTTATAATACAACTTCTGTCTCAATGTTGATAGTTCTTTTGGCTCAAGTAGTTCAAACTCTTGGATGTATGAGAGTAGGACAAACGAGGTGTCCTTACCAGACTCTAATATCACTCTTTCAATTTCCTGATAGTTGCTGAATACTTCCTTAGCCATTAGGTAAATTCTTCTAGATACACCTTTCTCTCCTCTCTCTTCAAAACTATACTGTATAGAAGATATTATGTTCGCGACAGTCATAAGAACATCAACCTTATTCACTCCAATGCTTTTGAAAACTTCGTCATACTCTTTCTGGAAAACCATTTTAGCAAACCACATAAACTTTGAATATACTTTGAACCTATTCCCTGCAGGACTCTTAACAGAATTTATTATTTTATCAACTATATCTCTAATAGCGTCAGACTTGTCATAACTAACAAGTTCTGAAAGGATATAGTTGTTTAACCTAACCGTGTCAACAGCGAAGAAAACTCTAACAAACACATTAGTCCAATCACTGAATACGGTTTTAATTATGTTCAATAATCCTCGTCTTACCTCGTTCATCTCAACTGCTTTGACGAAATCAATTACTTCATCTGCATTCATACTACTAACCACATGTATTATCTTTTCTCTTACTTCTCTACTTGTCTCAGAATATTTAAGCGTAAGTAAAATTCCTGCTTCAATGATCTCAAATTTATTTTGAGACTCCAAGACAGTGTTTGTGAGGAATTCAACTATTGGCACCGCTTGAGGAACATTGAGTGTGTCTATCTGCTGTAGGAAGTTGTAAATGAATTTTATTTTCTCCTCAAATGTAGGAAGGCTATTTATCTTCTCTTTTATATCCTCTTCTACCTTCCTCTCACCTATGTAAATATAAGTAGTTTTACTCTCAGGTGAGACAATGACATTCACTTGACTTAAGGAATGCCTAACTTTGTTCCAAAAATCTGATACATCTTCGTTTGGAATGATGGTAGATAAGACTTCTTTTATCTCCTTCACATTACCTTGTCCTCCAAGAGATATAAGCACCATCTTAATAACCTCTGGGGAATAATTCTGAATAAGTTTTTTAAGTTCATCCTTTTTATACTCTCTCCATACTCTAATATCCTCTTGAGACAAGACATCAAGCGAATAAAATGCAATGTTACTATACATTCTATGTTGCTTTTTCTTAACGAAGTCTATCACTAACCAATCATCTTGTATGTCAGTTATAATACCAACTCCAAAGTTCTTGTGATACACATAAACGCCAACATCAAACCTCAACTTCTTCTCAAGCTCGTTGAGTTTGTCTATTATCTCGTTGTAATTCACCCTTATGCTTGAGTGTAGTCTTCGTTTCATAAACTCTGCGAATTCGTTGAAGTATTTTGGAAGAAGAGAGTGGTTTTGGTATATTGACTCATATACCTCTCTCAGATCATTCTTGACGCCAGCGTCATTCGGAGTGCATCTTGATATTACGAACTTCAATATTTCAAGTGATTTATCATAGGCTTCCTTCTTCTTGAAGTAGATGGCGAACTTGTGAAGAAGTTTTCCTATCTTATCATGAGCCATCATATCAAGCATCCTCAAAGAGATATTCAAAACATACTTAACATCAAGAGCCGAATGGAAAGACATCAGCTTCTCAAATGTTAAAGAAGCAGAAGTAGAGTTCTTTGATTGTATAAACCTCTCAAGAGCAATCTTGTAGTAATAAACTGCTTTGTTGGTATTACCTTCTTCTTCGTAGTATTCAGCAAGAGATTTTGCGGTGTAAGCATCTTTGGTATCTACTCTAACAATTCTTTCCTTTATGTCAATCAGTTCGTCCTTACGGTTTTCATTTTTGTAATACTCCTCTAGCAACTTAAGAGCATATTTTTCTTCCCTATACGATAGTATCTTCTCTGCTATGAAAACAGACAATGATACTTTCTTGTGTTCGCTAAATCTCAAAAGAACTTCTGGCATATAATAGGTATCAATTGAACCCTTCTTGAGCAGTATAAGACCCGCTGAATATAGCGCAAAGATACTGTTGTTGTTATCTTTTATATTTTCATCGCAAAGTGATAACAGTTCCTTATCCTCACCCAAAGAGATCGCCTGATCAACGATAGATTCAATCTTCACAAGATCCTTTCTTGAGTAATCGTCAAGAGAATGCTTTGAAAGTCTTTCTTCATTGAAGAGTTTTATTATCTCTTCTTTATAATCTAACTCCATCACAGCCATTTGTAAACCCCCAACTTTAGTTTGCTATAAATGTTTGGAGAAAATTTCTGTAATATTTTGCCAATACTTCTTGCAACTTCATAATCTTCAACTTGTAAGAAGTAATAATCAATAAGCCATATATAGCTATTTAAAAGTCTAGGTTCCAAAATATTTCTCCAATTTCTATTTGAATTATACTGGCTTTCCATAGACTTAACCCTCTCAAGTATTAGATTAACCTCCTCTTGAGATAACTCTCTCCTTACATCAAATATATTCTCAATAACACCGTATATAGGTATCCACTCACTCACTTCTTCACCTCTATAACCGTTATCCATAACTATCTTGATTAGTTTCTTTATGATCATAGACTTCATATCAAACACATCAATCCTCTGTGGATCCCAGAAGAATGCCTCTCTGAAAAATAGCTTTGATGCTTCGGTGTCCCTTATTTCAAAGTATGCATCCGCTAGGTTCGCAAGAACTGATGAGTCATACAAGTCATACTGTCTGACTTCTTCAAGCAGTTCTATACACTTATCAATCTCGCCAATCTCCCTGTAGCACTTACTCACCTTTATCATCAAGTCAACATCTACAACATTTGAAGTAATATCCATATTTTCAATGATTGCTTGATAATATTTCAAAGCAACGTAGAATATATAATATCTTACAGCATCAACTAGTTCAGAAAATCTTCCACAGTTATTGGTATTTATCCAAGATACTATATTCTTCCATTCGGATACAAGAGTATCTGCAACGGTGTGGTAATCACCAATGTTTTTTATCTTATTTATCTTTGACAAAACATATTTTATAACCTTAATACCACATTCTGACTCCTCATCAAAAGCCTTCCTTAACATTTCCTCAAAAGTTCTCAATGCTTCGGTTATTTTACCAGACCTAATAAGCCCATAAACGGATGTATAATTCATTAAGTAGAATTATATACGAAAATTACCAAAGTTTTCTATTCAATTCCTTAACACTCATGATAGGAATTTTAAGTCTGGTGAAACTTTCAAGTATTTTCTTTCAATATTTTGTTAGTATGGATAAGTTAAAAAAGGTAGAAATAATACTAGAAGAAAAGACACTCTTCATAATACGAACCGAAGACTTAAGTCTTGCTATGAAAGCGTTTGAAACTCTTGTTGAGAGTGGTGCTAGAGTTATTGAATTTACATCAACTGTAAGAGACTTTCACCTTGCGATAAGAAAAGCGAAGTCCTTAGTTGAAGGGAGTGAGATACTAGTTGGTGCTGGAACCGTGCTTGACAGAGAGATAGCAAAAAAATCAATGGAAGGAGATCCTGATTTTATAGTAAATCCAACTCAGAACTTTGAGATACTTGAAGAGATACCTAGTGATAAGGTAGTATTCATGGGAGGTTTTACTCCAACGGAGATAATACAAAACTACAGAAGAGGAGTAGATTTTGTAAAAATCTTTCCAGCAAGTGTTCTAGGTCCTAAATTTATACATGCTCTCAAGAGTGGTCCTCTTCCTTTCATTAAAGTTCTAGCCAGTGGTGGTATGAGTATTGAAGCAGTAAGAGATTTTCTATCCGCTGGTGCGGATGTGATAGGATTAGGTGGAGAAGTTGTCAAAAGAGAGTGGATGAACGATAACAAATTTAACCTCATAAAAGAAACTGCTATAAAATATATCAACTTCGTTAAAGAGATTGGCAATGCTACGAAATAACTCTAGAGAACGTTCCACCAACATTTTGTAATATAAGTCCTTTAACCTCAAGAGAGAGAAGTATCGGGTATACAGAACTTACTGGCATACCAGTGATTTCTGAAATCTCATCAATCGTTACATTCTTTGTTATCAATGAGTATATAAACTTTTCCTCCTCGGACAGACTATGATCACCTGTATGAAATAAGTTAGTCTGAACACTTTTGTAGCCTAATTCCTCTAGAACATCTTTGTAATCTATCAAAGGTATGGCACCTTCCCTCATTAGAATATTACATCCTCTATGTAATGGATTTTCAATGTTGCCAGGTATGGCAAAAAGTGTTCTTTTCTGTTTCAAAGCATACTTTGCAGTTATCATCGCTCCAGACTTTTCCGGTGCTTGGACTACAACTACTACATCCGAAAGACCACTTACTATGCGGTTCCTTATAAAGAAATTCCTCTTGAGAGGTCTTACTCCTATAGGATACTCTGATACTAAACACCCATTTTCAGAAATCTCTAGAAACTCCTTTTTGTGCTCTGGTGGATAAACCTGATCCAAACCGTTTGCCAAGACTGCAACGGTTTGCCCTCTCCTTTCTATAACTCTGCGATGTGCTATTATGTCTATACCTCTTGCCAATCCACTTACTACCAACACACTGTTACTAACTAACATATCAACAAGATTTTTAGTGTATACCTTGCCTAGTTCGTCATTTCTTCTCGTCCCCACGATTGCACAACTCACACTTGAGTTGAGAATCTTTATATCACCCTTGTAGTAAAGCAAAATAGGTCTGTCAGGTAAATCTTTCAGTCTTAAAGGATAAACATCATCTTCAATAGTCACAACCCCTATTCCAAATTTTTGGTTGTCCTTCAAAAGATTTTTAACTTTATCTTCAATTAGACCTTTACCTGATTTTTCTAATATCTCCTTGTCTATCTTTAGAATCCTTGATACCTCCTCATAATAAGATGAAGGGATATTAGTAATTGATCCAAAATTCTGCTTTATGTAAGAGTACCTCTTGAACCCAATACCTAGAAGATTTAGAAATATTATCTCCTCACTTTTCATACCATACTATTAAACATTCATAAGTTAAATTTTATTACAAAGTACAAAAACAATTCTATAACAAATTCTAAAATTTGAGAGCAACATAAAGAAAACTGAAGCAAACACAGTATAACCTCTGAAACATCACTCTTGTAAGTTGTCAAATACTACTCCAAGAAACCCCTAGGATTCATTGTAATATTTTCGTTTTGTTGAAAAAGGTAATCAAGTGTTTCAAAATATTCCTCAAGAATGCCTCTTGAGAAGGACATACCTAGTAGAAATAGATTTAAGACTCTCTTTAGAGATTTGGATAAATCCATCAAGATAATAAACGAGTTTTCCGAATTTCTCAAACTACTTGACCTTAGAGAAGTAGAAATACTAAAAGTGATGATGGTAAGGTTCATGATAGAAGCAACCAACTCAGAATCTGGTGGATTGATAGAAATAAAGGAAAGCGAACCTGAATTTACTGAGATATTTCAGTACAAGAGCAACAGAATAATAGACAAGGATTTCTCATCTGTTTCAGGCAAGATACAACCAGATAGTTTTGAAGGAATAACACTTGAAACTACAATAAAGAGAAAAATTCCTACACTGTTTGAGGATGAGTCAATAAAAAGTTCTGTCCTAGCGAGTATAACGAAAGTTTCACCATCTTCAATAATTCAAGTTCCTGTAATACTAGAAGATAGAGTTGAGTATGTAATTGAACTTCTGAAGAAGAGTAATAGAAAAAAACATACATTCTCGGAAGGGGATATCTCCAGTCTTTCAATAATCTCCAACATTGCTTCAGCGATATTTACTAATGCGCAATTATTCAACAGTGCAATCCACGATAATCTCACGGGTCTATACAACATTCACTATTTTAAAAACCTCGTTCTGGAAGAGATGATGAAAGTTATGAAGTTCAAGACAAATTTCTCACTAGCAATTATGGACCTAGATCACTTTAAGAATATAAACGATACTTATGGTCATAGCGTTGGAGATGAGGCTCTAAAATTCTTCTCAAAGGTTATAAGACAAGAAATCAAAAGATCATCAGATATTGTCGCTAGGTATGGTGGCGATGAGTTTATATCTGCTTTTCCATCCACTGATGCAAACGGTGCTTATCTTATATGTTCAAGGATAAGAGATAAACTTAATTCAGAGTTATTCAGTGTTAGTGATACTATCTCAATAAAAATAACACCAAGCATAGGAATTGCTGAAATATCTCAAGATGAAATATCTAACGCAAAATCGGAAATAGACCTATTCAGACAACTATTCCTAAAAGCAGACACTGCACTCTACAACTCCAAAAAGACAGGTAGAAACAGAGTGACAGTCTTTTCACCAAATATGTCTCTAATCCAAATAAGAGAATTATAATATGGTTTCATACAGGGAAATTTCAGAATCCATAGAAAAACTTATTAAAAGCGACCAAAAAGCAAAGGATTTGTATAACGATCTAATACACAAATCAAATAATAAAGAATTAAATATAAACAATATTCACCCGTTCATAACTTATGTGTTTGATAAGATAAAGATAATATTTCAGGAAGATATTGACCCCAAAGAGATGAAAAGAGGCATTATACATTTCTACTCTAAAAACACTCTAGGTATAGATGTAGATATTTGGAAGTAGCTTGTATCTTAAATAATTTCAAAACCCCCAATCTAAATTGCGAAATCCGATCCTAAAGAATCATATTACTCTCTCCAATACCATAACTCCAACCAATAGTATAAATACAACCAATCCCAAACTAATCCTATCTGATACTTGACCTGAAATATTCTCAACTAATCCCGAAATCTCATCTTCAGGAGTTTTGGCGATCAAATACTTAACATTTACACCAGTAATATTAGTCTCAATGCTATGTAGCATATTATCTTCAAAACTATATTTCGTTCCAACCAAAAATAGTTCAGTAAGCTCTTTAACAAACCAAGGTAAGCTTGGGTCTTGATAGTTTAAAAGTCCCAGAAGTATCAGGTTATTATTCCTGCTATCGTATGCTACAACAGGTGTTCCATTAAAGCCATAAAACTCAATTTCATTTGGTAGGTTAAGGTTAGTGAATGATATTATTGACATCGTTGAAAAGTAATCTACCATCTTAATGCTTCTATCCTGATTAGGACTAGAGAATATGTTCTGACCTCTTACAAGAAATTTAGCATCGTAGCCTGATGGAATAAGTATTGAGTTTCTTAATAGATCGCTATTTAGATACTTTGCAATTATAAGTTTCACCTCTGAATTTCTCGCTATCTCAAAACCTAACGACCTAAAAGCAACTTCCAAGTTAGTAATTCTCTCTGAAGAAACTATCTCTACTCTCTCATCAAAGAAGTATATAGGTTCTATAAACTCGTTAGTTTTGTGTGAAGAAATTAATATACCTTTTATAAATGCAAGACCATTACCCCCTTCAACACTAACCTCCCCTACCCTCTTTCCTTCAACCTTTGACGAGAATAGTAATTTTGACCTGTTTGCTGATAGTAGAACTATCTCTGCTAGACATTCTTCCTTCGTAACTATCTCATACTTAACATCCACAATCCTACCAACCCTATTCCAAATTGAAAACCTAATAGTTCCATAAGGTATAGAGTAAGGAAACTTCACAATTTGAAAGTTTTGAATACCTAAATCTTTGACAGATTTAACAAAACTCTCCTGACCATCAGTTAAAACAATAATTCTCTTGCTGCTAGATAATTCTTTCACTCTTTTTAGAAACTTGCTATCAATCTTAGATACCCTTGGAAGATACAACCTCAACTTCTCTTTTACTTCATCCCTAATCCCCGATATCTCAATACCAGATGTGTCAAGTATGATAATTTCTTCCTCTTGAGGTAGTGAAGATAGGTATTCTTTTAGGTATCTTGTGTAGGAGTAGAAGTTGTTTCTTGAACTGTAAGTTGTATCAATCAGAATAAGATTTGATTTCTCTTCATCCTGAACATTAGATATGATAGGTTGTGAGAATATAAAAACGATAAGTGTTATTATTAAAGCCCTAAGTAGCATCTTGAGAATCTCTATATTCAGATTAAAGCCTAGCGATTTTTTTTCTTCCTTTATTACCTTTAGTGTAGGAAGTATGAATGTTTTTCTGGTTATTAGTTTGTAGACGTATATAAAAATTGGTATAAGAGAGAAGGCAAGTCCCCAAAGGAATGGGTTAATCACCTCAATCATATTATCTTATAACGATAAATGTCCTAGAACTTTGAGATCTTTCAGTTTTCAAAAATACCACATACTTACCAGAAGAAACTTCCTTTCCTCTATCATCTTTACCATCCCATTCAAAAACATGAATACCTTCCTCAAACAGATTATCTCTAACTATTGTTTTTACAATATTACCTACACTATCAAAGATTGCCAGTGATATACGAGAAGGGTTTGGAAGGTTTATACCGATCTTTAAATTGTCGTTCGCAAGTAAGAGCGGATTAGGATAAACACTTACTTCATTCTCAGGAACTTCCTTTTCAAGTGAAACTTGCTTCGTAATGGATATGATATAAAAGTGCCCTCCAATAGGAGAATATGATGACGAATAGAACACTAAGTATATATTACTAACCATACTTGGCACTATATTGAGTAAATCAAAGAAATAATTCTTCTTAGAAGATGTAAGTTGGAAATTAGTTATGATTGTCCCTCTTGTTCCATCCATTATCAGTCCCTCAACCGTTGTTGATGGTGATAAATTCACGCTTATAAACATCGTTTGGAATCGTTCCATTTTAGACTTGTTTATTATTATGTTTGTTACCTTGAAACTAGCATTAGCAGATCCTAAAACCAAAGAGGAATTTGGGGGAGGTAGTATTGATACATTAAATCTGTCATATATCAGATTAGTTGTTGAAGGAGAGAAGTCTATTGTTAGTATATTATTCGTCATCACAAATGGATAGACAGATGAGATTAGAATCATTGATACAATAACTACAAGCGTTTGAACTCCAAATTTCATAGTAATATTATACTAAAATTTTCGTAAAAACTTAAAATGAATCAAGATTGCTATCACGGAATTATCCACTTCTGAAATTGCTAAAGTCCAAAACAATTAAAACCTAAAATTTATCATTAGCCAAATTTTGAAACTACCAAACCCCTGTCTATAACGAAAGAGAGTAAACAGACAAAATCTATGCTCGTCTCTAGTAGTCTAATTAAAATCGGAATTCATTGAGTCTAAGATACTCACCCTGCTTCAACCTGTTTTATAATTTAGATATATGAGAGTAGTTTTAATTTTGCTAGCGGTCTCTGCGTTTTTGAATTTGAGTAGGCTTGAAGCATTTGCAAGGAGTCTATATTCAACATACATCTCCGAAGGAATGTCATTCTACAAAATGGGTGAATATGATAGAGCGATTGAAAACTTCACGAAGGCTTACGAATTGAATGCATTGGACCCACTTCCCTACAGGATGATAGGTCTCTGCCACTACCGAAAGAATAACCTTGACGAGGCATTAAAATACTTATCTATATCTCTAACTCTGGAAGAAGATAACAACATAATAACACTTTCAATAATAGGCAACATATATTACAAGCAGAAGAAGTATAACAACGCAGTTATAGTTTATGATAGGCTTTCTAGTCTAACTAACTCCGCTTTTGTGTATTTTAGGTTGATGAACTCTCTTGAGAATGTTGGTAGGTTGGAAGAGGCCATGAGTGTAGGTGAGAAATTTCTTTCATCACCTGTTTGGGGAGACTTTGACGAAAAGATATTCAAATCAGAACTCAGAAGTATTTATGTGAAATTAGGCAACAAATACAAGAAAGAGGGATTGAATGATAAGGCAGAAAAATTATTTACAAAGGCTAAAAACTTAAACTAGAAAGAGGAACATAAATCCCCCTTCACAAATAGCCAGGAAACAGTCTAGAATTGTTCTTCGTAAACACTACTTGCACCAACTACCCAACCTATTGCGTTCATAAGGTGTGTCTCATCAGCATAAACTCTTCTAAGCTTCACGTTATAGTCAAGATACCATGTCCCTTTATCTTTGTATAATGAGAAGGTTCCCCACTCTGAAGGAGCAGAGTTCCTCTGCAATGCACTCACTAAGCTATTGAAAGACTTTTGTAATTCATCATCTGTGTATGTTCTTATTCCTGTATAAACATAAACTATATCAAAATCTGGGTTGTTCTTGTTGAAGCTCACATAAACATACACATCTTTTGAATACCCGCTGGAAGTTGTTAAATTAACTTTCCAAGATCCATTTCCTAGTTTCTTAACAAACTTGTAGCCTGTTTCCACATGGTTCATTAAGATACTCTCAATCTCTTGAACTGTCTCTGAAAAAGAAAAGTTGCTAAATAGTGCTATCATTACGATAGCAATAACAAAGTTTAATAATTTCCTCATAAATCCTCCATAACCAATAGTATATATCAATAATCCATAAAAGTCAAGAAAAAATGAACTGGAGCCAGTATTCTCTCAACTTCAAAAGCAACCCCTTGATGAGAGGATGTTTTGGTTATGTTTGATATTACATTCTTGTTAAGCGTTCTAACCTTGATACAAAGCTGTTGAGCAGTTTTTACAATTAGTTTCAACCTCTTGTTATCGGAGTCTTTATCAATCATTATTTGGGTTATCAATTCCTTATACTTTGAATTCATTGCTTCTAGAATAGGATTTATTCCGTATAGTATCATAAGAGCATTTTCAAACAGCGATTTGATAAACTACAAACTCTGGTGAAGTGTAACAGAAATTTAAATACATTTATAGAAATGTCCCCCTCCTCAAAGTTAGCAGGAAGGGGGTAATGTTAATCCTAAAGATAGAAACTCAACAGAAACCTTAATTTCATGGCATTATCAATCAAGTTAAACAAGACTCCCGTATTCAACCATATTGTAGAACTACCCACCGATAGCGTCGGTCCAACAGAGAAAATACTTTTGGACTGATTACCCTTGATCTCATACTTAAACTCACTTTCAGCGCCTAACAGGATACCTTCGGTTATCTTCAACGATAGTCCATCAATCAGCTTAAGCTCGTGTTTAGGTATATCATAATAATCTACTTGAAGCTCATATACAGGATTTATTCCGAAAACCAGGTAATCAAGTTCCTTGGAAAGTATGATCTTAAACTCAAACTTATGCTTCACAAGACTAGCAAACAACTGATACTCCATATAAAGT